>NZ_JBFRNU010000055.1:0-85494 GCF_041471145.1 Vibrio sp. 10N.261.54.A5
GTGCGATCCCGCCCTGGGGCGACGCATAGAATGCCCAAGAAGCGATTCTAGGAATTCGATTTATATCAGTAAATCCAACAACCCCTGCTGGCTCTCCATTTAACTCTGCTAGAAAATATTCTTTTGAACTATCCTTGCACATGCTAGAAAACCATGACTTGTGCTCATCCATAGTGATTTCATGAGAGGTGTACATATTTTTTCTAACATCTGGAGAGTTTCTCCAAGCAAGAATTTCTTCTAAATCACTTTCTTCAAGTGGCCTAAATTTAATCACTCTTTGTTTCACGACAAAAGCTCTCCATTGTTTGAACGACCTTATTCGCACCGAAGCCATCAACTTCAAAATCACTAAAAGGTTTGATGTCATCCCACCTTTCACATAAACGCGCTAGCTCAAGTGCATAAGTATCGGTACTCGTCGTTATACCTTCACCTAAGTATTCAACAAACCCTAAATCTGACAAGTAATTTGAAAGTATTACTTGATTCTCCGCTACGGAAACTATCGAGGCTGGAACTCTGAGACAAAAACGCTCCCAGTTACTTACTCCTGAGGCGCCAATTGCATATTTGCTATTACTTAAAGATAAATCAAAACTCTCTAAATTTTTGTATATAGAAACATTGCTCTTTTGATTAAGCTTTATCAAAGCATCAAAACGAGGGTTGATTCTCCCCGTGATCAAAATAGTATTAAACGGGAGCCTCTTAAACTCATTTGCTGCAAGAATAAACTTCTCGCACTCATTTGTAGGATCTGTTCCACCAAAAAAGACTAAGAGTTGATTGGATATTGAATCTCGGGGCGAATCCCGCAATGTTGAAAAGCTCTCTCTTAAAAGAGCATATTCAGGACCAAGGAGCTTAGTAGCAGAACAATCCGAATATCTTTTTGAAATGTTCGGCCATAGGTTTTGGTCGAGAATAATATCACTACAGTGTTCACGGTTAAGGTCATCAATCGATAAAATAGCGCATGACAGCTTACCTATAATGATACTTTCCCATTCATGGTCCAGCGCATAGTGATCCACAATCACCCACTCGGAAGAATCAACTTTAGATAGAAAGTCATTTGCATCTTCTTCAACGCTACGTTGAAGCCAAGCTTTATAATCAGCGCTATGGGAGGGAGTCATTTGTAGACAAGAGGGAGTCAGCTCTAATACGTCAAAGCCTCTATCACGGATATATGTAATCATGTCCCCAGGCTGAGGCAGACAAGCAAAGCATACAGAAAAACCTTTGCTTTTTAATATATCAGCAAGCACCAAACAGCGCATGACGTGGCCACTACCGATAAATAGTGACGCATCCACTAGGAAGGTAACCTTCATTATTTATCCTAACCTCAATGCTGAAAAAAGAGATTCGGCCAGTTCCCAGTCTTCTTGGGTATCAATATCTTGAACGCGTTTTCTCGGCAAGAGCACGGCCTTAGAGTGGCTGGAAAACACCGATTGTTTATTCAGGAAAGCATCTTTACGACCCCAATAAAACTGGCCAGCATCGTGATACGCTTCTTCCAAGTCTTGTGATCTTACCTGTTCGTTCTCAGGCGAAAACATCGAAACATAGCCTTGCTCATCAAGCTTAATGGCACGCTGAATCGGAAAAGGAAACGATGTGGCACCAAATGTAAATTGCACACTATTTCCTCTAAGTAGCTCGTAGCCTTTCTGAAGATCTTCAGGTAAAACAAACGGAGCAGTGGCGTACAAACAACAAACATCACCAATATCCCAGCCATTATTAGCGCACCAAGTTATTGCATGGTGTATCACATCCATAGTGGTAGCATAGTCATCGGAGATATTTGAAGGCCGTAAAAATGGCACTTCAGCACCATACTTTATCGCTACCTCGGCTATCTCAGCATCATCAGTAGAGACAATAACCTTATCAAAACAATCCGAAGCAAGTGCAGCCTCGATTGAGTAAGCGATCATAGGTTTGCCATGAAAGTGCTTTATATTTTTACGAGGAATACGCTTGCTGCCACCACGTGCAGGAATAATAGCAACGTTCATTATTTACCTGTCAAAATTTCAGTTACTACACGAACAACGGTATTTTGCTGTTCTTCCGTCATACCATGGAACATTGGCAGTGAGATGGCTTCTTGATAGTAGCGTTCTGACTCAGGGAATTCCCCTTCAGTAAAGCCCATAGCTTGGTAATATGGCTGAGTATGCACAGGAATGTAATGCAAATTAACACCGATACCATTTTCACGCAGGGCGTCAAACACTTGTTTATGAGTTAATGATATCTCATCCAACTTCAAACGAATTACGAATAAATGCAAACCTGAGTACGTGTTTTCAAGTTGATAAGGAAGTACCAAGGGTAATTCAGATAACATTTGATTATAACGCTTAGACAACATATGGCGCGCCGCAACAAATTCATCAAGACGTTGCATTTGCGTGACACCCAACGCCGCTTGAAGTTCTGTCATGCGGTAGTTGAAACCTAAATCAACCTGTTGGTAATACCAGCCACCATGAGAAGCTTCCGTCATCATTTCAGGATCTCGTGTAATACCATGACTGCGCAAGAGAGCCATTTTATCCGCTAGCTCTTTCTGGTTCGTTAATGCAGCACCACCTTCAGCCGTTGTGACAATTTTTACAGGGTGAAAACTGAACACTGTAATATCAGAATACTTACAATTACCGATTGGTTGTTCATGATATTGACCACCAATAGCATGAGAAGCATCTTCAATGACTTTAAAGCCATATTCTTTGGCTAGCTTAGCAATGGATTCCATATCACAAGGCTGACCACATAAGTGAACAGGAACTACGACTTTAGGTAGAGTTCCTGTAGCTTTAGCAGTAATTAGCTTTTGCTCTAGCTTTTTAGGGCACATGTTATAAGTTGCTGAATCAATATCAACAAAGTCCACTTTAGCTCCGCAATAAAGACCACAGTTTGCAGACGCAACAAAAGTAACAGGCGTTGTCCACAACCAGTCACCTTCCCCCAAACCTAAAGCCAAACAAGCGATATGCAGAGCCGAGGTTGCACTATTCACTGCTAACGCATACTGAGCACCAGTATGTTCTGTTAACGCTTTTTCAAACGCAGGAACTTGTGGCCCCTGAGTTAGAAAATCAGATTTAAGGACATCAACTACACTATCAATGTCTTGCTGACTGATATCTTGCTTGCCGTATGGAATCACTGTTCTACTCACACTGTAAATTTAGGATCAACATGTTCTTTGATTAGGTCACGTAGACCTTCAATCGTTTCCCACTCAGTATTGGTGCCTGAGTTGTATTTAAAACCAAAAGGCACTTTCTCAGCCTTATGGTGATTCATGTACTCATCTTCTGTGTATGTAAAAGAGACAGAAGGAAGGATCGCGTAATAACGACCTAAATCAATCGTATTGAGAGAATCAGTATCAGTGATCATTTCTTCATGAAGTTTTTCTCCTGGGCGAATGCCAACAACCATCGTTGCCATGCCCGGCGCAATAGCTTCAGCGATGTCTAGAATTTTGTACGAAGGGATCTTAGGAATAAAGATCTCACCACCCAAATGGTTTTCAAGTGCATACATGACCATATTCACGCCATCTTGAAGAGAAATATTAAAACGCGTCATCTCTTCATGTGTAATTGGCAGTACACCTTCTTCTTTTTTCTGCATAAAGAATGGAATAACTGAACCACGAGAGCCCATAACATTGCCGTAACGTACGACACTGAAACGAATGTCTTTTGAGCCTTTAATATTGTTCGCAGCGGCAAATAGCTTATCCGATGCAAGTTTCGTAGCACCATATAAGTTAATTGGTGCACATGCCTTATCGGTCGAGAGAGCAACGACATCTTTCACACCACACGCAAGAGCTGCACTAATCACATTCTCTGCGCCATCAATATTGGTGCGAATACATTCAGTCGGATTGTACTCAGCAGTGTCTACTTGTTTGATCGCAGCGGCGTGGATAATGACATCAACATCTTCACACGCTTGAATCATACGATTACGATCACGCACATCGCCAATAAAGAAGCGCAGTTGAGGGAAATCCTTAGCTGGGTATTGTTGCTTGATTTCAAACTGTTTTAGTTCATCACGAGAAAAAATGATGATTTTCTTTACATCTTGGTAACGTTCTAAAATCGTTTTAATGAACTGTTTACCAAATGAACCTGTGCCACCTGTAATTAAAACTGTTTTGTTATTTAGCATATTCAACTACTCTATTATGTCTTTTATATTCTTAGTCTGTAGACTCAGAATTTTAAATTCAAATTAATTTCTAACTACCTGGCTAGTAGTTTCTCAAAAAACTCCAAATGCTTCTTCACTGTCACTCGTGAACTAAAGTTTTCATCTAGGCGCTTCTTAGCCGCTTCACTCATGGCTGTGCACTTGGCCTTGTCTTGTGCGAGCTTGTCCATAGCATCGCCCAACGCTTTAGCGTCACCAGTTGGGACAATATAACCCGTCTCGCCATCTACAACGAGTTCAGGGGCTCCACCAGTAGTCGTAACTACAGAAGTAGTGCCATTGGCCATTGCTTCAACAATAGTGCGTGGTAGCCCTTCTCCGCTAATCGATGGCTGAACTTGAAAGTCAGCCATACACATGATTGAAGGGATGTCAGTACGATGACCAATGTAGTGAATACGCTCACTCATAGGACTTGCTTTCATCTCATCAAAATGAGTCTCATAACCGCTGCCCGCTAAGATCAAATGGAAGTTCGGTGCAGTAATGTATTTGGTCGACTCAAGTAAGACAGAGATGCCCTTACTTGGCCTTACGTGCGCTGCAGTAATCGCGACGACATCATCTTCATTCAAACCAAACTCAGAACGCTCGGTTGGTGGTACTTTATACCAATCCAATTCATGCCCTTTGTATATGGTAACAACGTTATCTTTGTTCTTCCAAACTCGTTTTACCACGTCTTGTCGCACCGCTTCTGAAACACAGACAATGCCGTCTACACGAGGGTGAAGTTGAGTTAAATAAGCACTAGGGTCATGTCGATATAACCCGCCAGTAGTGCCTCGATAAACGACTAATTTAACGTTGAAACCAATACACGCAAACGCCGCATTAGGTATCGTCTTTGAGTTAAAAGCATAGCAGATGTCGTAATCATGAGTTTTCAGCTCGTGGCGAATCTTTTTAATGGTGTCAAAACAAATTTTACGTTTCGGATAGCCATCTACTACTCGGATACCATGCTCTTCTAGCTTCGATACGTGCTCAGATTCTCCCTGAGTCATTATCGTCACTTGATGCCCTTGACGAGCTAGTTCGATAAAAATCGCAGCTTCTGGACGCAAACTATTCCATGCATGTAAGTAAGATGCACAAACTAAAATCTTCATCTCTCGGTTCCTATTTGGCTTGGTCGTTTGAGCGGTCATCTGAGCGGTTTTCAAGAATCCACAAACCGACGTATTTATTGAAATTCACTTGAGCGTAAGTCATCGCCATAATGAAGCCGACACTGCCATCCATAAAGCCACGGCGAATGATATACACAAGGAAGAACGTCCATATTGCACGTAATAAAGCTAAAAATAAGCCGTGTGATTTCTTACCTTTGCGATGGTACTTTTGCGATCCAAGCCAAGCGTACTGCGCTGCTTTGTCTAAACCATGACCATAATCGCGATGGGTGTAATGAAGAAGAAACCCCTTCAGTACACCTGTAGAACCTTGCTCAGGAACGACGGTCTCGTGAACCTCGTCTAACGTATATCGAGAGCCTTCTCTCTTAAACAGTCTTAATACTGCACGAGCACTGCGGCCATGTTTTAGAGTCGTGCCATAAAGAGTCACTCCCCAAGGCAGTTTGTACGCAGTGTGTTTGATTTGATCTTGTTTTAATAGTTCAACAAGAGCGTCGCTCATCTCTTTATCGAGAGCTTCGTCAGCATCAATTGATAGCACCCAATCACATGTCGCTTTATCTAGCGCTCGCTGTTTTTGCTTACCAAAGCCAGGCCAATCTGTGATTGTCACGTTATCTGTATATTTTTGGCATATCTCAACGGTTGCGTCCGTTGATCCGCTGTCTAACACAATTAGCTCATCGGCAATATCAACCACAGATTTTAGGCAAGTTTCAATTCGGTCTTCTTCATTCTTGGTAATAACAATGACAGACAGGGTATGTTTTCTCATTATTCAGCCCTAGAATTTCCAATAGTTTAATGATTTACGGATTTTAAAGTTACGAATCCAATTTTTTGGTTTTTTATCCTGCCAACCGCTTTCTAGCACATCCGTAATAGCACTCAGAACTCTCGCTGAGGATTGACCGTCCAAATATGGCGTTATTGACGGACCATAATTAGCAATGGCTTTATCTCTTGTTTCATCAGGCAGCATAGCTTGTTGAATTGCTGATTCTAACTGCTCTGCTTGGGTAATATTGATGAAGCTCGCTTGAGGCTCTCGGTTATTTACCGTAACAACCGGCTTATTGAGCAACAAAAACTCCTGAAAGATCGATGAGTTGTCACATACCATCACATCAGCACGATGCTGCATTTCAATCACTCGATCATTGTCGAAGAACAGAAGGTTGTCCCCTTCCAACGCCTGGTATTTTTCTCGTGTCTCTTGCTTCATTTTAGGATGCAATGTGACTAACCATTGCCACTGGCTCAGTTTGCTTAGGCGCTTAAGCTCTTCATAAACCAATTCAGCACAGGATAAACTTGGCGAAAAAGTGGAAGCGAATAGAATTTGAGGTCTTTCAAAATGCTTGTCACTGGTTTGATAATTAAACAAGCTATCGAGCTTCAGCCACCCGGTCTCTTTAACTTGAAAATAGCCGCGCTGCTTAGCTAGCGGCTCAAGCGAGCTTGTTCTTTCATGGCCTTCGGTGCAATACAAATCAAATAGACCACGTTCAGGGTATAAGTTCCCACGTTTGCTCTCGTTCAAACCATGAAATACTTGTACCTTCAACCCTGGAATAAACGCTGGAACACGATCGCCGGGCACTAGAACGGCAGAAGGATTAAAGGCAATAGCTTCTGTCAAAGAGACGCTCTGCTCTTGATCCAGTAAAAGATGTTCAGAAGCGTCTTCACCAACAAGCAACCACTTAACCTCATGGCCGAGTTGCTTCGCGTAATCATAGAATGGGCGAAGAATAGCAAATGAATAATTTTGCTCGACATAGAGCAAGAAACGATAGGTTTGATCGGTTTGCATAAGCGATGAGATAAAATTCACCATGTCCGTTTGAAAGCGCAACTAAGCATTTAATTATAACGCTCTTTACTTTCGAGATTGAAGAAAATACTCTTCTGAATATTGATTTTGCCTTCTGGTGTCACTGTTCTTATGCTTATACGACTTATCTATACTCTCATATTGTCATTAGCTTCTCCGCTACTGCTGTATGGGCTTTATAAGAGCAAACCTGGAAAGCCAAGTTTTGGTCAGCGTTGGAAAGAACATTTCGGGATCACACCGCAAACTCAAGGTAAGAATCCTATCTGGATTCACGCAGTATCGGTTGGTGAATCGATTGCCGCCGTACCGATCATAAAGCAACTGAAGCGACGCAATCCAAACCAAGCCATTATCGTTACCACCACAACCAGCACGGGTGCAGAGCAGATAGAAAAACTCGGTGATTTGGTCGAACATCGCTACATGCCGATTGATTTTTCTTGGTGTGTACGAGGCTTCCTTAAATCAGTAAAACCAAAGCAAATGTTGATTATGGAAACAGAGCTTTGGCCAAACACGTTACATTGCGTCGCGAAAGCTGGGATTCCTATTTCAGTACTCAACGCTCGCCTATCTGAGCGCTCGTGCCAGCGCTATGCTAAATTCCAATCCGTCTTTAACCTTCTAGCGAAAAACCTTTCTCAAGTACTCTGCCAATACCCAAGTGATGCTGAGCGTTTTATACGATTAGGGTTAGATAAAGCATCGGTGCATGTGACAGGCTCAATCAAGTTTGATATTGAAGTCTCTTCTGAACAAGTAGAAAAAGGTAAAGCTTTGAGGGATCAAGTCGGCTTTAATCGTGATGTCTGGATTGCTGCGAGTACCCACCAAGGTGAAGATGAAATTGTTTTAGATGCTCATAAGCAACTTCTAAAAGACAAACCAAGAGCGTTATTGATGATTGTACCTCGTCACCCTGAACGATTCAGCCAAGTGACGGAACTGGCTAAACAGCAAGAATTCAACACCATCACTCGAACAAGTCAACAACCTATCGCCTCGGATGTTGAAGTGTATATTGCTGATACGATGGGAGAAATGTTGACCTTACTCGGTGGTGCTGATGTGTGTTTTATGGGAGGAAGCCTTGTAGGCGATAAGGTAGGTGGCCACAATCTTCTAGAACCAGCAGCCCTACAACTACCTTTATTGAATGGTCCTAGCTACTTTAACTTCAGCGAGATCACAGACAAGCTACTGGAAGCCAATGCCGTGGTTATATGTCAAGATAGCCAAGATATCGCAGGCCAACTCCAACGACTGTTCAAACAATCAGAGCTGCGCAAAACTAAAGGCTTAGCGGCTTATCAAATAGTTGAGCAGAACCGAGGGGCGTTGGATAAAACCTTGGAATACATTCTTAGCTAACAACTATTTGACCTAATTAGCCTTGGTAGCCCTTTAACATCTAACCTTGATAACCCTTTAATATCGGCTCCCAATCCGACTCTTGCCATTGAATCTGGCGCTTGTTCACTTCTTTTAAGAACGAGCGCTTTAAGCGATTCAAGTTGCCTTCTTTCCAGTCATCACCCGCTTGCTGACCACACTTATCAAAGTCAATAATCCACACCCTTTGCGAGTCATCAAGCAGGATATTATGAATGTTGAGATCGGTATGATTAACCCCAGCATCGTGCATCTTGCGTACCTCTTGGCCAATTCGACGATAAACATCCGCATCTATCGGGCCATTGACCAAGACATCAACCAGATCTTTGGCATTGGGAATTCGTTCAGACATTAAGTCCGCTCGATAAAGTAGTCCGCTTTTAATGGCTCTAGCAGCAATGGGCTTCGGTACATTCACACCTGAGTTTGCCAATGCCTTGAGAACATTAAGCTCCATCGCACAGCGCGTGCTTTCCCAATCAGAGAAGCGATATTGGTCTTCGACTAGCTTCCCAAACAATCCGCCACGGCGATAATGGCGCAATGCGGCCTGTATTCCATCAAGCTGAATGAACCATGTGGTACCGCGTCCTTGAGCACTGCCTGAAATGGCGTCTTGTTGCTGCCAATATTCAGCCTCAAAAATCTGAGCGATATCGCCCTCTGGTACCTGAGCCAAAAGTTCAGGGTCGTACCAAATTGTTTGGTTCTTGGTGCTAATCGTTTCCATCTATGAGGCCTTTGGGTCGCTTTTCGTCATTGCTATTTTACAACTAATGCGAGTATCTGCATAATTCTGATGTTATTCACTTTTTTCGGGCACTTTATGTCACTGTTCTCAACTGCACCTCAATCTCTTTGCATACTTCGCCTCTCCGCGATTGGCGATGTTTGTCATGCTATTTCTGTGGTTCAAGCCATCCAGAAGCAGTGGCCTGAAACGAAAATCACTTGGATAACGGGCAAAATAGAAGCCATGCTGATCGGCGATCTACCCGGTATTGAGGTGATTGTTTTCGATAAGAAACAAGGCTTCAAAGGAATGCGTGAATTATGGCGTCAGCTATCTGATCGTAAATTTGATGCACTTCTGCATATGCAAGCCGCACTCAGAGCCAGCGTGCTATCTTGGGGAATAAAGGCGAAGTGCAAAGTGGGATTTGGCAAAAACCGTACTCGTGAAATGCAGTCACTCTTTACCAACCACCATCTACCTATTTCAGATAAGTTTCATGTGTTGGATAACTTTGCCGAATTTGCTCGCTACATTGGTGCCCCCTTCGATAAGCCTCAATGGGATATCCCTTTAACACCTGAAGATGAACAACTCGCAATTAGCACCATGGCAGACAAGCCGACCTTGGTTATCTCCCCAGCTGCAAGCAAAGATTCACGCAATTGGTTAACTGAGCGATATGCAGCTATTGCTGATTATGCTGTCGAACAAGGCATGCAAGT
Organism: Vibrio sp. 10N.261.54.A5; assembly: GCF_041471145.1. NCBI lineage: Bacteria > Pseudomonadati > Pseudomonadota > Gammaproteobacteria > Vibrionales > Vibrionaceae > Vibrio > Vibrio sp. 10N.261.54.A5. The sequence continues at coordinate 10,093 of NZ_JBFRNU010000055.1, forward strand.
GGTGTTATGTGGTTCTCCGGCACCAAGAGAAGTTAACCTTGGTAGCGACATCGAAAAATTATGCCAGTCGCCAGTAACCAACTTGATTGGCAAAACGAACTTGAAGCAACTGACTGCCGTACTGAAACATGCAACGGTGGTATTGGCACCTGATACTGGCCCAGCCCACTTGGCAACTACGCAGTCAACGCCTGTAATCGGCTTGTACGCACACAGCGACCCTCGTAGAACAGGACCTTACAACGATCTCGATATCGTAGTGAGTGTTTATCAACAGCACGTAGAAGCACAACAAGGTAAACCAGTCGCAGACCTTCCATGGGGAACCCGTGCTAAAGGCGATGACCTGATGAAAGACATCACACTCGATATGGTAAAGCAGCAACTCGATAAGGCCTTAAACTCTAGTAAAGCACCGAATTCGAACACTACATTAAGCAAGGACAGCTAAAATGAGCACACACGTTATTTATCCAGGAACTTTTGATCCGGTGACCAATGGCCACCTTGATATCATTGTTCGTGCCGCTAGCATGTTTGACCATATCACTGTTGGAGTAGCAGCGAGCCCAAGTAAAAAAACCATGTTTGAGTTAGATGAACGTGTAGAGTTGTTACGTGATGCGGTGTCTCACTTACCTAACGTATCTGTAGAGGGATTCTCAGGGTTACTAGTCGACTTTGCTAAACAGCAGCAAGCAAACGTATTAGTACGTGGTCTAAGAACAACCATGGACTTTGAGTACGAGTTTGGTCTCACTAGCATGTATCGTAAGCTCCTACCTGGCCTTGAAAGCGTATTTCTGACCCCTTCAGAAGAGTATGCTTTCCTCTCTTCAACCATTGTTCGTGAAGTCGCTATACACGGAGGGGATATTAGCCAGTTTGTACCACAAAAGGTGGCAGCCGAGATAAAGCTGAAGACTGCCAAGTAATTCTCTTTACCTACACCGAAAAAAATAGCGCTCATTGAGCGCTATTTTTATAAGAGAAACTAACTCTTATAGTGAGTAGTAAGCTTTATACCAATCCGCAAAAGCTTTCGCGCCTTCTTGGATCTTCACTTGAGGTTTATAACCAACCGCTTCAAACAAATCTTCCGTATCAGCGTAAGTCGCGTACACATCACCTGGTTGCATTGGCATGAAGTTCTTTTTCGCTTCAACACCTAGAGCACCTTCTAAGGCTTCGATGTAGTCCATTAATTTAACTGGGCTACCATGACCGATGTTAAACACTCGGTATGGTGCTGAACTGGTTGCTGGTGAGCCTTGCTCTACTGTCCAATCTGGCTGTTTAGCTGGAACTCGGTCTTGCACACGAATAATACCTTCAACAATATCATCGATATAAGTGAAGTCGCGCATCATGTCGCCATTGTTGTAAATGTCGATCTCTTTACCCACTACGATTAGATTCGCAAACTTGAACATCGCCATATCAGGGCGGCTCCAAGGGCCGTAAACGGTAAAGAAGCGTAAGCCTGTCGTTGGTACGTCATATAAATGCGAGTAAGTGTGTGCCATCAACTCATTCGACTTCTTAGTCGCAGCGTACAATGAAATCGGGTGGTCAACACTGTCAGCCGTGTGGAATGGCATTTTCTGGTTCAAGCCATAAACAGAGCTTGATGAAGCGTAAACCAGGTGTTCAACCTTGTTGTGGCGACAGCCTTCAAGAATAGCTAGGTGACCGACAAGGTTGCTATCGGCATACGCCATCGGGTTATCAATTGAGTAGCGAACGCCAGCTTGCGCCGCTAAATGAATAACACGGTCAAACTTTTGCTCAGCAAACAGCGTTGCCATGCCTTCTCTATCAGCAAGATCCAGCTCGATGAAGGTCAGGTTTTCATGCTCAATGCGCTTTAGGCGATCATGTTTCAAAGAGACTTCGTAGTAGTCATTCAAGTTATCAATGCCGACAACCTTATGTCCTGCTGCGCATAGTCGCTCTGAAACTGCAGAGCCAATAAACCCGGCAACGCCAGTTACTAAATATTTCATTCTACTATTCTCAATTCATATCATTAGTGTAATTGTAGCTATTAGCCTGCCTATCTACTAGCGTAAAAAAGTGAACATAAGTTCAGTTTTTTTATACTTGGCACTCTTCACAATAAAACGTGTTCCTCTGCCCTATTTTTAACTCTTGAATAAGAGCTTCACAAGTAGGGCACTTTTCGCCTGCTTTGCCATACACTTGCAGCTCTTGGGCGAAATACCCCGGTTTGCCATCTGCTTGTGCGAAATCTTTTAGCGTAGTACCGCCTTGTTTAATGGCGGTGGCGAGCACTTGTTTGATCTCTTTGGTCAACAAGACCCACTCTTGTTTTGTCACTTTGCTTGCAGGGCGCAAAGGGCTAATACGTGAAGCAAATAGCGCTTCGTTGGCGTAGATATTCCCGACACCCACCACCACCTTATTGTCCATGATGAACTGCTTGACGGCCACTTTACGCTTTTCTGCTTTCTCAGCAATGTAGTCAGCGTTGAAGTCATCGGTTAGTGGTTCAGGGCCAGAACCGAGTAACACAGGGTGTGTTTCGTCGGGAGCAGACCACAGCCAAGCGCCAAAACGACGTGGATCGTTGTAGCGTAGTACTTTTCCATTAGTGAGCTTAAGATCCACGTGATCGTGCTTTGCTGCTGGGAAGTCAGCATCTAATACGCGTAGTGAGCCAGACATACCAAGGTGAACAATGGCAGTGCCAGTATCCGTTTCAATCAATAGGTACTTTGCACGGCGCGAGATAGAGCGAATCACCTGCCCTTCTAATGCTTTGAGCTCTTGTGGGATATCCCAACGCAGCTTCGGCGTGCGAAAGGTAAGCGTTTTAATGGTCTCGCCGACTAAATGAGGCGAGATCCCCATTCTGCTTACTTCGACTTCGGGTAATTCAGGCATAGTTAGTCGTCCGATTTAGAGGAGTGGTTAGCGTTAAAGCTTGGAAACAGGTAGCTCTCTTCAATAGACACCGCCAACCACTGATCATTCCAGTTTTTTAACAACCAGAACTTAGGCAATTGATAATAGGTAATACGCTGGGGCTCTTCTTGGTCTTGATACCATACTTCGATGGTGTGTGGTGTATTTAACCGAGGCGTAAGGTCTGTGTAGGTCTGTGAGTCGACTTCCGTGCCCACAAGCTCTTTCCAACGTTGTGATAGCTCTTGTGCATTGGTGGCTTGAGGAAAGTCAGTATCTTCGAACTGGTAAACCCATTGATTATCTTGTTGAATGACAGACCACTTAGCAAAGTGTAACGCTTGAAGCTTTGCTGTTGGGTTCAGGAGATAAGGATAAGGGCTATCAACCTGCGGTTCAGGCTCGATAAGGTACGCTTTGATCAATGTTGGAAGGTTTAACACGCCAATAAAAGCGATCACACTGAACATGAGTATGTTGTTCCACCGGCGTCCACGATATCTCATCTGATTCTGCTCATCTAACCTATTGAACATTCAGTATATCGTGAAAGTGGCAATACTTTCTATGTTGTACAGATTTCTATCTATCAGAGGCTATATCAAGCAAGAATAATTGAGTTCCTCAAATTGTAGATATAAAAAAACCCAGCGATTAAACTGGGTTTTTCAATTCTTTCTTCTACTGAAGAAGAGCAAAAAAAGCATCAATTACTTGATTTTAGCTTCTTTGTACATAACGTGTTGGCGAACTACTGGATCAAACTTTTTGATCTCAAATTTGCCTGGCATGTTACGCTTGTTCTTATCAGTTGTGTAGAAGTGACCAGTACCTGCAGAAGATACTAGACGAATTTTCTCACGAATGCCTTTAGCCATTGCTTAATTCCTCTTAAACGTTTTCGCCACGTGCACGGATATCAACAAGAACAGCATCGATGCCTTTCTTATCAATGATACGCATGCCTTTAGCAGTTAGACGTAGTTTAACAAAACGTTTTTCGCTCTCTACCCAGAAACGATGAGTTTGTAGGTTCGGCAGAAAACGGCGCTTAGTAGCATTGCGTGCGTGTGAACGGTTGTTACCCGTTACTGGACGCTTACCAGTTACTTGGCATACTCGGGACATGAATGTCTTCTCCAATCGTTTCAGCTCGATATCAACCTTGGTGGCCGAACCTCTCTATCAATTAAAATAGAAGGTAAAAACCGTTATGGAAAATCCATACAAGGCTATCAAAGGTCGCGCATTATACTAACTTGACACGCATTGCTCAAGACCCGAACAGATCCTTTTTACGGATTTCGTGATCTTTTTTTGTGCAGCGCAGCTTGCTTGAGTAATCAGAGCTGATTTTAGGTCTAAAAATGTGGCCGGAATAATAGCAGATTTAACGCAACTAACAACCTAAAATGTGATTCAAATCCATCCACGCTCTGCAAAAGAGACAACTTCGCCATCTCCAACGACAAAATGGTCGAGAACTCGGATGTCCACCAGCGCTAATGCGTCGGTCAATCGGCGTGTAATCCTCCTATCCGCTTGGCTGGGCTCCGCGACACCCGAAGGATGGTTATGAGCCAAGATTAATGCCGCCGCATTGTGATGAAGTGCCCGTTTAACCACTTCCCGTGGGTAAACCGATGCGGCATCGATGGTTCCTTCAAACATAACTTCGTCTTTGATTACCCTATTTTGGTTATCGAGGAACAATATATAGAAGGCTTCTCGCTGGCGATCACGCAACATGCTCGAAAGATAAAGCTTAGTATGACTAGGGCTAGTGAGTGCATCTCCGCGAGATAACGTCTCTGCTAGATAGCGCTGTGTCATCTCTAACACAGCCTGTAATTGAACATACTTGGCCTGCCCCATCCCTTTATGGGCACAAAATTCTTCCTGCGTTGCTGAAAAAAGATGACGGAGCGAGCCAAAGTCTTTGATCAACTTGTCAGCAAGTTCCAACACGTTCATTCCTTGTGTCCCTGTTCGCAGAAATATCGCGAGCAATTCCGCATCACTCAAAGAATCAGGCCCTCGACTCAATAACTTTTCTCTCGGCATCGATTCGGCAGGCATTTTATCTATTGGCATATAAAAGCTAATCACTAGTCATGAACACGACCCACCACCTTAATGAGATCGTAATCGGAGATCCTTCGGTAGAGATAAAAGGAAACGAGTCACTAGCAAAACCGTGTAATTGATAAGTTTGATAACACCAACTTGATGAGCGTCAAATCTGTTCTAATTCTGCTTCTAGGCACTAATCCTTTGTTCTGATATCGTAAGTCCCAGAGAAATTAAGGAACAGAATCATGCAAACATTGGTTAATCAACTGGATAACGCTGACCTACAAGGCCTAGCTGGGAAAAAAATCCTACTTGGCATTAGTGGTGGTATCGCTGCGTATAAATGTGCCGAACTGACTCGACGCTTAATTGAGCGTGGGGCGCAAGTACAAGTCGTGATGACAAATGCAGCCAAGGAGTTCATCACTCCTCTCACCATGCAAGCCGTCTCTGGAAGGCCAGTGTCTGATAGTTTGCTTGATCCTGCTGCTGAGGCTTCCATGGGGCACATCGAGCTCGCAAAGTGGGCTGACTTGGTATTACTAGCGCCAGCAACCGCAGACCTGATTGCTCGTATGACAGCGGGCATGGGTAACGACCTACTGACCACTTTGGTTTTAGCAACCGATGCGCCAGTTGCGGTATCTCCAGCAATGAACCAACAAATGTACAGCCACCCTGCCACTCAAGAGAACATCGCAACGCTAAAACGTCGTGGTTGTGAGATCTGGGGCCCGGCGGCTGGCGAGCAAGCGTGTGGTGATGTTGGTATGGGTCGCATGTTAGAGCCTATGCAGCTTGTGCACCGTTGTGAAGACTTCTTCCAACCTAAGCCACTTGCTGGCCGTTCTGTGCTTATTACTGCAGGCCCGACTCGTGAAGCAATTGACCCGGTGCGTTACATTACCAACCACAGCTCGGGCAAGATGGGCTATGCACTGGCTGAAGCAGCCGCGAAACAAGGCGCAACAGTGACTCTAATCAGCGGCCCTGTTTCATTAGCAACGCCAAATAAAGTTAATCGTATTGATGTCGACAGCGCACAACAGATGTTTGATGCCGTTACTGCTAACGCTTCTCAACACGATATTTTCATCAGCTGCGCCGCAGTTGCCGATTACCGCCCTGAGACCATTGCAGACCAAAAGCTTAAAAAGGTCGACGGTAAAGACGACATGACCATTCAAATGGTTAAAAACCCAGATATTGTCGCTTCTGTCGCTTCAATGACCGAAGGTCGCCCATTTACTGTCGGCTTCGCAGCAGAAACTCAAGATGTTGAGAAGTACGCACGCGGTAAACTGGAAAGAAAGAACCTCGATATGATCTGCGCCAACGACGTCTCAGTTGAAGGCCAAGGCTTCAATAGCAGTAGCAATGAGCTGCACCTTTATTGGAAAGGCGGCGATAAATCTCTGCCACTGGAAAGCAAAGACACACTTGGTTTCCAGATCCTCGATCAGATCCAACAGCTTATTAATGTATAAACGCACAAATTTGCTCTGATAATCTGCTGACACCTCTCGATTCTGTTGACCTAGGGCTTACAAAACTAGGAAACAGAATTGAATGGTGTTTATAATCCTTCTTCACTCAATCCTCATCTTTAGGAAAGGAAGTAAATAGATGGCTGGTACTCGAAAATCAAACCGTCGTGAAGAAATCCTACAAGCTCTCGCACAAATGTTGGAATCGACCGAAGGTGCTTCTCGTATCACAACGGTAAAGTTGGCCAAGCAAGTGGGTGTTTCTGAAGCTGCGTTATACCGCCACTTCCCAAGCAAAGCCCGCATGTTTGAAGGCCTGATCGAGTTCATTGAAGAAGCGTTGATGTCTCGAATCAACCGTATTCTGGATGAAGAGAAAGACACGCTAGAGCGCATACGCCTAGTACTACAACTTATCTTAGTTTTCTCAGAACGTAACCCAGGCCTGACTCGAATTTTATCTGGTCATGCTCTAATGTTTGAAAATGAACGCCTGCGTGATCGCATCAACCAACTTTTCGAACGCATTGAGACGCAACTTCGCCAGATCCTGCGTGAAAGAAAGCTTCGTGAAGGGAAATCATTCCCGGTTGATGAGAAAATCTTAGCCGCTCAACTGCTCGGTCAAGTTGAAGGCAGCTTGAATCGATTTGTTCGCTCAGACTTCAAATATCAACCAACAGAAAACTTTGATGCTTATTGGGCACTGCTAAGCGCTCAGATTAAGTAGCAATCAAATTAAGTGGCAATCAAATCTTAAGTGATGGTTATGACGACGAAAACTTCTTCAGCAAACGGCACAGCACAACACGTGATTACTAAGCCGCCTTTTACTCTAGCTCTACTTCACCCTAAATATTGGGGTGTATGGTTTGGTTTTGGGTTATTGGCGCTTATTGTTAACGCTCTCCCTTATCGCCTCTTACTGCTGTTAGGCCGATCGTTAGGCTCTTTGGGTGCTCGCTATGGTAAAAAGCGCGTCGCGGTAGCAACACGTAACTTGGAGCTCGCCTTCCCAGACAAGCCAGCAGATGAAGTCGCGGCAATGGTCAGTGAGAACTTTAAGAATACAGGTATGGCACTCATCGAAACCGGCATTACCTGGTTCTGGCCAACGTGGCGTTTCAAGCGCATCCTAGTAGATAAAGACACCCAAACACTGCGTACGCACAAAGCTAACGGTAAAGGTGTTCTTCTATGCTGTGTGCATGCCTTAAACCTAGAGATCACTGCGCGAGCAATGGCTGTTCTCGGTATTTCAGGTTTAGGTGTTTATCGCCCGCACAACAATCCGGCTTATGAATTCATTCAATACCGTGGTCGTACTCAAAACGGCAACCGCCTGATTCACCGTAAAGACGTGAAGCGTATGATTCGAATCCTGCGTCAGGGTGAGATCCTTTTCTACCTACCGGATCATGATTACGGTCGTAACAAGTCTGTGTTTGTGCCTTTCTTCGCTGTAGAAGATGCATGTACTACAACAGGCACTAGTATTCTGGCTTATACGAGCCGATGCGCACTTGTTCCGGGTTCTGGTTTTAGAAATGCCGATGGCAAGTATGAGATCATGGCCGATGAATCAATTGAAGATGACTATCCACAGAAAGATGAGAAAGCGGCTGCCGCCTACATGAACCGCTACCTTGAGAAGATTATCTTAAGAGCACCAGAACAGTGGATGTGGCTGCACAAGCGCTTTAAGACCATGGAAGACCCAGAAGTGGAGCGCGGCATTCGTTATAAATAATGAATACTGAACCAAAAGGAAAGGGGCTGATGAATCATCAGCCCCTTGTGCATTCTATAGTCTAATTACGAGTAGTATTAGATGCCGTATTGAGCGCGGTATGCTTTTACTGACTCTAGGTGTGCTGCGTCTGTGCCTTTCTCTTCAAGGAAAGTCACCAAGTCAGTCAGGCTAACGATTGAGATAATCGCACAACCGAAGTCACGCTCAACTTCTTGAATCGCAGACAGTTCGCCTTTGCCCTTCTCTTGACGGTCGATAGCAACAAGCACGCCCGCTAAATCAGCGCCATTTGCTTGGATGATTTCCATCGACTCACGAATCGCAGTACCTGCAGTGATCACGTCGTCCACTAACATGATGCGACCTTCAAGCGCGCTACCGACAAGGTTGCCACCTTCACCGTGGTTTTTCGCTTCTTTGCGGTTGAAGCAGTAGGGCGTGTCTACATCGTGGTGATCCGCTAGTGCAACCGCTGTCGTCGTTGCAATTGGGATACCTTTGTATGCAGGACCAAATAGTACATCAAACTCAATGCCAGAATCAGCCAATGCTGCTGCGTAGAAGCGACCTATGCGCGCTAGGTCACGACCTGTATTAAACAATCCAGCATTGAAGAAGTAAGGGCTCTTGCGGCCAGACTTTAAAGTAAACTCACCAAACTTAAGTACTTCTTTCTCTAGTGCAAATTCAATAAATTCACGTTGATATGCTTTCATGCTCATCCTCTATGTTTACTCAATAAAACTTAACTTACGCCCTGTACCACCCTTTCAGGTTTTACAGACAAAAAAATAGCCCCCAAATTGGGAGCTATTAAAAATGACTAGTCGGCCAACGCAGCTTTCTGCGCTTCGACGATATCGGCAATGCCCTTATTAGCCAGGGCTAAAAGCTGCATCAGCTCTTCGTGGCTGAACGGTTCGCCTTCTGCTGTGCCTTGAATCTCAATCATCTTACCGTCTTCCGTCATTACAACGTTCATGTCGGTATCGGCTGCTGAGTCTTCAACGTACTCAAGGTCACACAGTGCTTGTGCACCAACGATGCCCACTGAAACTGCCGCTACGTGGCCTTTCATTGGGTTCTTTTTCAGTTTGCCGCTTGCTAGTAGGCTGTTGATAGCATCAGCCATTGCAACGCTTGCACCTGAGATAGAAGCAGTACGAGTACCGCCGTCTGCTTGGATAACATCACAATCGACAGTGATCATAATTTCACCCATTACTTTCAGGTCAACAACAGCACGTAGGCTACGAGCGATCAGACGTTGGATTTCCATCGTACGACCACCTTGCTTGCCGCTCGCCGCTTCACGACGGTTACGAGTGTGCGTTGCACGTGGCAGCATGCCGTATTCAGCCGTTACCCAACCCTTTCCTTGGCCTTTTAACCAACGCGGTACGTTTTCTTCTACCGTCGCATTACATAGAACTTTAGTGTTGCCGAACTCAACTAATACAGAACCTTCAGCATAAGCTGTGTAGTTACGAGTAATTTTAATTGGACGAATTTGATCTACAGCGCGGTCATTTGGACGCATTGGTATCTACCTTATTAACAGTCTGAAGTGATTTACTATCGAAAGAGTGCATCACCTAAGAAAGGGGTGAGACAGTTTTGATTGGGGCAAGATTATATAGCAGTTTATCGTGCAAATCTATTTACCGTTCAAAGCTATTTATCACGAAAGGCTATTTACAGTGAAAAGCGACAGGCTTCGAGAGCACACCATATCGTGATACTATGCGTGCGCGTTATTTTCAGAATGATAAAAGACAGGAAAATTCGATGATTTATAGTATGACCGCGTACGCACGCAAAGAAGTAAAAGGCGATTGGGGCAGCGCAGTATGGGAAATCCGTAGTGTAAACCAACGCTACCTAGAAACTTACTTCCGTATGCCTGAACAGTTCCGTGGTTTAGAGCCAATCTTGCGTGAGCGTTTCCGTAAGCGTCTTGCACGCGGTAAGGTTGAATGTAACCTACGCTTTGAAGCAAACCCTGCTGCAAAGGGCGAACTAAGCATTAACGAAGGTTTGGCTCAGCAAGTAATCAATGCTGCGAACCAAGTAATGACGATGACAGGTGAAGACAGCCGTTTGAACCCATTCCAAGTCATGAATTGGCCTGGTGTGATGGAAACGCCAGAGCAAGACATGGATGCCATCAACAAAGACCTACTTGAAGCATTCAACGATGCTATCGCAGAGTTCATTGATGCTCGTGCTCGTGAAGGTGAGAACATGAAGGCGCTAATCGTACAGCGCTTAGATGCAATCACTGAAGAAGTAGTGAAAGTTCGTGCACGCATGCCTGAGATCCTAGAGTGGCAACGTGAGCGTCTTCTTACCAAATTTGAAGATGCGAAAATCGAACTTGAAGGTTCTCGTGTTGAGCAAGAGCTTATCCTACTTGCGCAGAAGTCAGACGTAGCAGAAGAGCTAGACCGTCTAGATTCTCACGTGAAAGAAGCAAATGCAGTACTGAAGAAAGGTGGCGCTTGTGGCCGTAAGCTAGACTTCATGATGCAAGAGTTCAACCGTGAGTCAAACACGCTAGCGTCTAAGTCTATCAGCACAGACATCACAGCATCAGGCGTAGAGCTTAAGGTTCTTATCGAACAGATGCGTGAGCAAATTCAGAATATTGAATAACAGTTTGTCAGTAACACGCTGAATAGCCATTAACTGAATCAGTGTTGATTAACTAACAGTGTTGATTAGATCAAGATAAGCTCCTAGTTTTAGGGGCTTTTTTTGTGGATACAATAATGCCAATCACCGTAAGTAAATGAGCAAAAATCGGAGATCAGAGAGTTGAACCGGAAAAGTAACTTAGAACGAAGTATAGATTGTGGATTGCGATAAGGGGGTAACGAAGTAGTGGGTATAACGAAATAATGGGATAACGAGAGTAAAAAGGTATTAAGGGTATTTCAGAGGGAAATAAAAATTTCTAAACAGGAGATAATAAGTTAAAGCAGAAGAGGTATAGAAAGTGAAGATTAAGCTGGGAAAGTGGCGCAAGTTGCTATTGCAACTTGCGCCGACTTAAAATCTTATAGAGCTACAACGTTTGCAGCTTGAAGACCTTTTTGGCCTTGCTCTACTTCGAAAGACACTTGTTGGCCTTCTTTAAGAGTCTTGAAACCTTCAGAAGCGATTGCACGGAAGTGTACGAATACGTCAGCGCCGCCGTTGTCTTGAGTTAGGAAACCGAAACCTTTCTCTTCGTTAAACCATTTTACTACGCCGTTTGTTTTGTTAGACATGATGTGTCCCTTATATAAAAATAAAAAATTAATCGCCAAAAGTGCGATGCGCTGAAAGCTTGAATTATTTAATGTATCTATGAAGCCAAGGGAAACACTGAGAATAACAATGAAGCAATACTAAGGGTTTTACTTTACAACTGATGTTTCATTTAATAACTCTGAAAACAGAGCGAGGCCATTCTTGGTGATCTGGGTCGGGTTGTAAAGCTTTATTTGAAAATAATTGATGTTTTTTTGTTCGGTTGGCTTGAATTCAAGCCCAGCTAGGTCGCCGGGCTTGATTTGTAAGACTTTGATCTCAAAAAATTTACTCGTCCGGCTGCTTAGTTCTGAGATCGACATATGGCCAGTAATGGTGACCGACTCGAATCAACAGAGTTGCTGCTGCTAAGATAAATGCCGCTAAAGATAACCAAACGATCAATACCGCATCGAGTTCTTTCATGCCCAAAGTGATGTAACGAGCAATCGCCATCATCGCGATATAGATTGGGTATCGCACTGGGATCTTACCGTTCATCACAAACTGCTGAACCATCGCCAACACTTCTAAATAGATAAACATCAGCAGAATGTCGGTCAATTGCACTCGGCGTTCAGCGAAGACATGCATGAACTCTTCGACCATCGCAAACAAGGTCGCGAGCGTGATCGCCACCAGCAATACCGCTTCCATAATGTGGAATACTTTTAAAAACGGCTTACTAAAAGATTTAGGTAAGTGAGAAGGCATAGTCACTCTTCAAAAAATAATTAATCCAGTCTCTACAATAGCATGCATCAATATAAGTCGCGTACTGTCAAAGCACCGACTTTAGGCTAACGCCATCAACTCATCGGTAACCAACATTAAGAAGCAACGGTAAAAAGCAACAAATACAAAAATGGCCCCGCATTCACTGCAGAGCCATCTGTTTGTCTTTTACTTAGCGACTTCTTAGTGACTAATTAGCCTTAAAGCAGAATCAGGTAAGTTAAGAACACCACACACAGTCCGTAGATAAGCGGGTGTACTTCTTTGCGCTTACCTGCCACAACCATTGTGAATGCGTAGCTGATGAAGCCCATCGCCATACCGTTCGCTGGAGAGAAGCTTAGCACTGTGAACATGATGGTAAAGAAGGCTGCAATGCGTGACTCTTTCTTTTCCCAGTTGATCTGACCAAGACGACCTACCATGTAGATGCCGACTACTACCATCGCCGGTGCAACCATTGCAGCCGAGAAGATAGAGAAGATTGGGTATAGGAATAGCGAGATTAGGAACAGACCAGCCACCATGACTGCTGCCAAGCCCGTTTTCGCACCTTGAGAAGAAGCGATGCCAGACTCAGAGAATGCGGTAATTGATGTGGTACCAAGAATAGAGCCAATCACAGTACCGCCCGCATCTGCTACTAGAGCCGATTTCGCGTTTGGCACCTTACCGTCTTTATCGATGATGCCCGCATCACGGCCAACGCCGACAATGGTGCTCAAGCCATCAAAGAAATCGACAATCAAGAATATAAGTACGATGAACAGTAGGTCGAACATTTTCTCTGGCGTGAAAGCAGAGAAATCAAAGATAGCGCCGAAGCTGCCAGCCATGCTTGGTGGCATAGCAATCAACTGCTCTGGGATTGGTGCGTTTGAAGTGCCCATGAAGACGTCAGCAAGAATCGTCAACACGATAGCAGAAACGAATGAGATGAACGTTGCTAGCTTGATGTCACGAACCATACAACCCAGTGCGATGAAGATGCTCACGTAAGCGATGATCACTTTTGGATCAGAAATGTCGCCTAAGCCTACCAATACGAATGGGTTAGAAACGATGATGCCCGCATTCTTAAGACCTAAGAAAGCAATGAACAGTCCGAGAGACACGGTAATCGCCAACTTCAAATCTTCAGGAATCGATTCAATCATCGATTTACGAATATTGGTCAATGAGAACGCAAGGTACAAAATACCAGATAGGAAGATACCGAACAGCGCTTCATTCCAAAGCACGGCAACAGATCCACTTAACAGCAGACCTTTGAAAAAGCCGTTCATACTCATGCCCGGCGCTAGCATTACAGGATAGTTGCCCCAAATGCCCATAATTAGGGTTGCGATTGCCGCAGACAGAGCCGTTGCAGTAAACACGGCACCTTTGTCCATGCCTGGAATATCACCCAAAATTGCTGGGTTAACCGCCAGAATGTAACTCATCGCCAAGAAAGTAATGAAACCCGCATACAGCTCAGTGCCAATCGTGGTTTTTCTTTCAGTGATTTTAAACATCGAATCAAGCGAGCCAGAGGTGTTCTGGGCTTTCAGGGTGGAATCGGTACTCACAACAAAACCTATGCAATAAATTAAGAATTTGGTGATTCAAATGCTGTGAGAATAGAGAGGTCTCTACACTAAAAACTGTAGTCACCAAGGTAGGCTCGGTAGTAGAAACATCTAGTCCATATCACTAGATATATACAGCATTTAATCGTTTGCGCGGATTGTAAGGATTGAGATTAAAACTTCAACAAATTTTGTCCAGATCACATAAAAAAGTACCGATGACGAGTCATTACATTTATACAAAGATCTTTGAGAAGATCATTTGCTGATAAATAACGATCAAGCCAGTTGTTCTCAATCATCTAAATATGCTACTCTTCGCCTCCATTTTTCTGACCTAATTTTCACCAGTTGCTTCTATTAGTTTTACTCGTTATCTCTTTATAGACGTAACCAACGGCACAATTAGTAGATGCGCCATCGGAACAAAAATTAGAGTCAGTGCTATCTTTTAAAGTGTAGGTTTATTGCCTTCACTCAATCCAACCAACAGTGGAAATATACAGATGGGCAAAGGTACTCTTTACATCGTATCTGCACCTAGTGGCGCAGGTAAGTCGAGCTTGATCTCAGCAATGCTAGAAACCAATCCAACCTACGCAATGAAGGTATCTGTTTCACACACCACTCGCGGTATGCGCCCTGGTGAAGAAAATGGTGTTCACTACCACTTCGTAGAGAAGCATCATTTTGAAGACCTTATTACTAAAGGTGAATTCCTAGAGTACGCTGAAGTGTTCGGCAACTACTACGGTACTTCACGCGTTTGGATTGAAGAAAACCTAAACCGCGGTATCGATGTATTCCTAGATATCGACTGGCAAGGTGCTCGTCAGATCCGTGAACAAATGCCTCAAGCGAAGAGTGTATTCATTCTTCCACCATCAAATGGTGAACTAGAGCGTCGTTTGAATGTTCGCGGTCAAGACAGCGACGAAGTTATTGCGAAACGCATGAGCGAAGCAAAATCAGAGATTTCTCACTATGCAGAATATGATTATGTGATCGTGAATGACGACTTTGATGCAGCCCTAATGGACTTCAGAGCTATCATTCGTGCGGAGCGCTTAAAAGAAGATAAGCAAGCAGCGAAATACAGCGGCATGCTTACTGCTTTATTAGCGGAATAATCTAGATCCCCTAGATTTTCTATTGAGATAAGTATACGGTGATCTAGAAAGTATCTAGTTAAACTTGTATACTTTCTCGTCATCAAAAATTTATTAGTTAATTACTATTTGGAGTCCTCATGGCACGCGTAACTGTTCAAGACGCTGTTGAAAAAGTTGGCAACCGTTTCGACCTAGTTCTTATTGCGGCTCGCCGCGCACGTCAAATGCAAACTGGCGGTAAAGATTCACTAGTGCCTGAAGAAAACGATAAGCCAACGGTTATCGCTCTTCGCGAAATCGAAGAAGGTCTTATCACTAAAGACGTACTAGATGCTCGTGAACGTCAAGAGCAACAAGAGCAAGAAGCGGCTGAACTTGCAGCAGTAAGCAGCATCGCTCACACTCGTTAAGAACGTCATTCGAACTAATTAACCTTCCGGGCCTTTAATTTGTATCTATTCGATAGCCTCAAAGACGTTGCCCAAGAATACCTAACAGAGCCTCAAATTGAGGCTCTGCGTCAATCTTATGTGGTAGCGAGAGACGCCCATGAAGGGCAAACCCGCTCAAGCGGTGAACCATACATTATCCACCCTGTAGCTGTTTCAAGAATCCTGGCAGAAATGCGTCTGGATATCGAAACCCTGCAAGCTGCTCTGCTTCATGATGTCATCGAAGACTGTGATGTCACTAAAGAAGATCTAGAGGAAAAATTTGGCAATACCGTTGCTGAATTGGTTGATGGTGTATCTAAGCTGGATAAGCTTAAATTTCGTGATCGCAAAGAAGCGCAAGCAGAGAACTTCCGCAAGATGGTTCTCGCCATGGTGCAAGACATCCGCGTTATCTTGATCAAATTAGCTGACCGTACTCACAACATGCGCACGCTTGGGGCACTTCGTCCTGACAAAAAGCGTCGTATTGCTCGTGAAACCCTAGAGATTTATTCTCCACTAGCTCACCGTCTTGGTATTCATAACATCAAGACCGAACTAGAAGAGCTAGGCTTTGAAGCCCTCTATCCTAACCGTTATCGCGTACTTAAAAACGTAGTGAAAGCTGCGCGTGGTAACCGTAAGGAAATGATCCAACGTATCCATAGCGAAATTGAAGGCCGCCTTGAAGAGGTCGGTTTGCCTGCTCGCGTACTTGGTCGTGAAAAAAACCTGTTCTCCATCTACAACAAGATGAAAACTAAAGAGCAGCGCTTCCACACCATTATGGACATCTACGCTTTCCGCGTCGTGGTTGATACCCCAGATACTTGTTATCGCGTACTTGGTCAGGCTCACAGCCTGTACAAGCCTCGCCCTGGCCGCATGAAAGATTACATTGCGGTACCAAAAGCCAACGGCTACCAATCTCTGCACACGTCAATGATCGGCCCTCACGGGGTGCCAGTTGAGGTTCAGATCCGTACTGAAGATATGGATCAAATGGCAGACAAAGGTGTCGCAGCGCACTGGTCTTACAAAGGCAACGGCTCACGCAGCAGTAATGGCACAACCGCACAGGTTAAAGCACAACGTTGGATGCAGAGCTTACTTGAGCTGCAACAAAGCGCGGGTAACTCATTCGAATTCATTGAAAACGTTAAGTCTGATCTGTTCCCAGATGAGATCTTCGTGTTCACGCCGAAGGGTCGCATTGTCGAGCTTCCGGCAGGCGCAACAGCGGTCGATTTTGCTTACGCGGTGCATACCGATGTCGGCAACATGTGTGTAGGTGCTCGTGTAGACATGAACCCTTACCCACTCAGCAAATCGCTGAAGAACGGTCAAACTATTGAGATCATCAGTGCTCCGGGCGCACGTCCGAATGCAGCATGGCTCAACTACGTGGTGACATCACGTGCACGTACTAAGATCCGTCAGGTTCTGAAAACGATGCGTCGTGAAGAGTCGATCACGCTAGGCCGTCGTCTACTGAATCATGCACTTGGCGAACACTCTATTGGCGATATCGGCCAAGAGAATATCGACCACGTATTGTCTGATCTTCGCCTAGACAATGTTGAAGACTTACTGGCATCGATTGGTCTTGGTGAGCTGATGAGTATCGTTATTGCTCGTCGTCTACTGGGTGATGCTGACGAACTGACTGAAGTGGAAAACAACAGCGACACACCAAGGAAGAAATTGGCTATCCGTGGTGCTGAAGGTCTACTACTGACGTTCGCTAACTGTTGTCACCCAATTCCAGATGATCACATCATTGCCCATGTATCGCCAGGTCGTGGCCTTGTGGTTCACCGTGAAACGTGTCCAAACGTTCGTGGTTACCAGAAAGAACCAGACAAATACATGGCGGTTGAATGGTCTGACGATTACGACCAAGAGTTCACTGCTGAACTTCAGGTTGATCTGCAGAATCACCAAGGTGCACTGGCTGAGTTAACTAACGTTATCTCGAAAACAGGCTCGAACATTCACGGTATTTCAACTGAAGAACGTGATGGACGCCTGTACACAGTGACTATCTTGCTGACCACCAAAGATCGTGTTCATCTTGCAAGTATTATGAAAAAGCTACGTGTGATGCCACACGCGCTGAAAGTAAGACGTCGTAAGAACTAACGTTTAAACTTGATAATAGTTTTGCCAAGAATTTAAATCCCCTTAATGCTTTATCGCTTAAGGGGATTTTTATAACCGTAATCCTAGTATTTACCGCGCTCCCTCCCATTCCTGCCTGTACAAAAATCCAGTAAAATGCTTGAATAGATCATCTCTCTTACGTTTATGAGCCTTGTTATGTCACAGCTTTTATCTGCTATCCCTCTCAACTCTTTATCTGGAGTCGGCGCAAAAGTCGCAGAGAAACTGGAGAAGGTTGGGCTTAACAACGTACAAGATTTACTGTTTCACCTGCCTTTGCGCTACGAAGATCGAACGCGTATCTATCCAATCGTAAAACTGCATGCTGGTTTATGGGCAGCAGTGCAAGGCAAGGTAATGCACGTCGATACCATTTTCGGTAAACGTAAGATGCTCGCAGTAAAGATCAGTGATGGTAATGGCACTATTACACTGCGTTTTTTCAACTTCACTGCAGGCATGAAGAATAACTTTGCCGAAGGCAAACAAGTGCATGCTTATGGTGAGATCAAGCGCGGCAATATGGGGCTTGAGATTGTCCATCCGGATTACAAATTCTTTGCTCCTAGGCAACAACCAGACGTTGAAGCCAACCTGACTCCGGTGTACCCAACCACCGAAGGGCTAAGACAAGTCACGCTGCGTAATCTTACCGATCAAGCCTTAGAGCTAATCGACAAGGCCGCAGTTAACGAGCTTCTCCCATCAGGTTTATACGACCACCAAATTACCCTCGCACAAGCACTGCATACCATTCACAGGCCGCCCCCGGGCATTGACCTAGAGCTGTTTGATGAAGGCAAGCACCCTGCGCAACTGCGCCTAATTATGGAAGAGTTACTGGCTCAAAACCTGTCTATGTTGTCTGTTCGTAGCAAAGGGCAGCAAGACAAGGCAATGCCTTTTCCTCCAGTAAACACCCTTAAAGATAAGCTACTGGCTCAGCTGCCGTTTTCACCAACCAATGCCCAAGCACGAGTGACCAAAGAGATCGAAGCTGACTTGGAAAAGCCGCATCCTATGATGCGTTTAGTGCAGGGTGATGTGGGCTCTGGTAAAACCTTAGTCGCTGCACTGGCGGCGGTTCGCGCATTGGAACACGGTCAACAAGTAGCACTTATGGCACCCACTGAACTACTCGCAGAACAACACGCGATTAACTTTGCCAACTGGTTTGAGGCAATGGGTATTCAAGTTGGATGGCTAGCAGGTAAGCTCAAAGGCAAAGCTCGTGAAACTGAACTAACACGTATTGCCAGTGGCGAAGCGCAAATGGTGGTCGGTACTCATGCCCTGTTCCAAGAGCATGTCGAGTTCAAAAACCTTGGTTTAGTGATCATTGATGAGCAACACCGATTTGGTGTCCACCAGCGATTAGAGCTACGTGAGAAAGGCGCAAAGCAAGGCTACTACCCACATCAGTTGGTGATGACGGCAACGCCGATTCCGCGAACGCTCGCCATGACCGCCTATGCCGATCTCGCAACCTCAATCATTGATGAGCTACCACCGGGACGAACACCGATTCAAACCGTAGCGATCCCTGATACTAAACGTGATGATATTGTCGAACGGGTGCGTAATGCGTGTCTCAATGAAGGCAAACAAGCCTACTGGGTATGTACGCTAATTGATGAATCCGAAGTATTAGAAGCGCAAGCCGCGGCCGACACTGCAGAAGAGCTGCAACGCAAACTACCAGATGTAAAAATTGGCTTGGTGCACGGCCGAATGAAACCCGCCGAGAAACAGGCGGTGATGAGAGAGTTCAAAGAGAACAAGCTGCATCTATTGGTTGCGACAACCGTGATTGAAGTGGGCGTGGATGTTCCGAATTCGAGCTTAATGATCATCGAGAACCCAGAACGTCTTGGCCTAGCGCAACTGCACCAACTGCGTGGCCGTGTCGGCCGAGGTTCGGTCGCAAGTCATTGTGTATTGTTGTATCACTCTCCGCTGTCTAAAACCGCTCAGAAACGCCTAGGTGTGCTACGTGAAAGTAACGATGGCTTTGTGATTGCACAGCGCGACTTAGAAATCCGTGGCCCCGGTGAATTGCTCGGTACCAAACAAACTGGCTTGGCTGATTTCAAGATCGCCGATCTAATTCGTGACCAACGTTTGATACCTGAAGTGCAGCGTATTGCGCGTCATATTCACGATAGCTACCCAGACAATGCTAAGGCGATCATCAACCGTTGGTTGGGTGAACGCGATGTTTACTCTAAGGCGTAGTTAACACTAAGGCATAGTTAACACTGAGACCGTATTCAAACGTAAAAAAGGCTTCCTCAAGGAAGCCTTTTTAGTGTGCGTTACTTTCATCAAGCAAGAGCGAGATTCCCTATTCGCTCGTTCCTCACGATAGGGAATGACGATCAAAGTAAGCTTTCATCATCAAAGTCCATGGTTAGCAATTCGTCATCCTCGGAGAGGGAAGAATGACCGAGTCGGGGATCTCTTAACCGTTCCCCGAACCGAACTTATCGTCATCAAACGGACCGATGATAACTAGGGCTTAACCGGGAAACTGACCTGCGCTTTTAAGCCACCTTCACTGCGGTTATTGACCACAACAGCACCTTGATGCTGGCTAACGATACGTTTCACAATTGCTAAGCCCAAGCCCGTTCCTTCGCTACCACGAGCCGTGTCACCACGCGTGAAAGGTTCAAACAGCTTTCCGATCTGGTCTTGTGGAATACCCGGCCCGTTATCTTCTACCGTCACCCAAGCAAGCTTGTTATCCGCCGTCATACCAGTTGATACCTTGACCCAACCATTACCGTAACGCAGCGCATTCACCACCAAGTTGCTCACAGCACGCTTCATCGCGATCGGATTACCTAGCGCTGGCTTCATCGATTCTGGAATATCGGTTTCAATCTGAACCTCGTAGCCACCCTCAGAGCTCGATACCTCACGAGCAATATCATCGACAAACACCGCTTGGAATGAATCTCGGTCGACAGGCTTTAGGTAATCCATGAACTGGCTGATGATTTCATTACACTCTTCGGTATCACTGATAATCCCCTCAGCTAAGTAGGCATCCTCTGGTGACATCATCTCAGTCGCTAAGCGAATACGCGTTAACGGAGTACGTAAATCATGGCTGATACCCGCCATCAACAAGGCGCGGTCTTCTTCTAGCTCTTGGATGCCTTTCGACATCTGGTTAAAGGCTCGAGTTACCGAGCGAATCTCTTGTGCGCCTTGAACTGGCAATGGCGGTGGAATATCACCTCGCCCGACACCTTGCGCCGCTTTCTCTAGCGCTATCAACGGACGGTTTTGCAATCGGATAAACAGCCAACCACCTGCGACAATCAACAGCGCCATGATCAGACTGTTACGAAACAGTGGTGCAAAATCCTCTTCTTGCAGCTCTGATAACGGAATACGAATTAAAGAGTTGGGTAACTGCGCAATGTCCATCCAAAGCACATAGCTCTCTTTACCCAAGATCAGCCGCACTTCAGTTTCAGAACCCAGCTCCTTGGTCATCTCCTCACTCATCAGGTCGATTGCGACCGCATGGTAATACTCACCCGCCGCTTCGCTGTCCTTGGCGTGAACGGTTACCCCGAGCTGTTCAAGCACACGCTGACGCAATGGCGCATCGATCTCGATATCACTGCCTTGGTCCAATACCAGGTTTAGCTCGTGAGCCAAAATCTTATTAAACTGCTGCAAACTTGGCATCAACGCATAGTTAAACACCGCGTAATAAGAAAAAATTTGGCTAGCGACCAATAGCGTTAAGAAAAGCACTATCGACTGAGTAAAGGAGCTACGTATACGCATGGGGTACCCGAGATGTAGAAAGATAAAGAAAGTGTTATATGACTATAACTCTAAACCATTGTGCTGAATAGAAAACGGGCCATCGCATATTAATGAGATGACCCGTAAGATTCACAGAATCGATAAAGCTGCTGTAGAGCTTATTAAGCTGAATTACACAGCTTTGCCATCTGGAACGAATACATAACCCAAGCCCCACACCGTTTGGATGTAGCGAGGTTTGCTTGGATCTTCTTCAACTAGACGACGCAGACGTGAAATCTGAACATCGATAGAACGTTCCATTGCTGAATACTCACGGCCACGAGCCATGTTCATCAGCTTATCGCGAGACATTGGCTCACGAGCATTCGTTACCAAGGACTTAAGAACCGCAAATTCACCCGAAGTAAGCGGCATTGGCTCTTCACCGCGGAACATTTCGCGAGTACCTAAGTTCAAGCGGAACTCACCAAACTCAACCACAGACTCTTCTGTGCTTGGTGCACCCGGCGCTTCAATGACTTGGCGACGCAGTACCGCTTTAATACGAGCAAGCAGTTCACGTGGGTTAAATGGTTTTGGCAGGTAATCATCAGCACCCACTTCCAAGCCCACAATGCGATCCACTTCATCACCCTTTGCAGTAAGCATCAGGATTGGTAGCGAGTTGTTTGCGTTTCGTAGACGACGACAGATCGATAGACCATCTTCGCCCGGCAACATTAAATCCAATACCATCAAGTGAAAATTTTCACGGGTTAACAGGCGGTCCATCTGCTCACTGTTTGCCACGCTACGCACTTGAAAGCCCTGCTCTGACAGATAGCGCTCTAACAGTGCACGTAAACGAGCATCGTCATCGACCACTAAAATTTTGTAGTTTTCTTGCATGTAATGGTTCCACCTATTAAAACTCAAACCTAAGGTTAAGCATTCTTGGTAAATTGTATATTGGTATAAGACATTAAAAATGTAACATTATTGGAGAAAAAGTCGCCTAAATAATTGTTAACGTATGTTGCCTTTCTATATATTCTATCTTAGATCATCATTTCATTAAGTCAGATTTATGAAAACCAAACTTATTACTCGAGAAGGTTATAACAAGCTCAAAGCAGAACATGACCACTTATGGCACGAGAAACGCCCTGAAATTACTAAGATAATCACTTGGGCGGCAAGCCTTGGAGATCGCTCAGAAAACGCAGATTACACCTTCAATAAGCGTCTACTTCGTCAGATCGATCGCCGAGTGCGTTTTTTAAGAAAGTTCCTACCTGATGTCACGATCGTTGATTACTCGCCACAACAAGAAGGTAAGGTCTTTTTCGGTGCTTGGGTCGAAATTGAGAATGATGATGGGGAAATTAAGAAGTTTCGAATTGTCGGCCCAGAAGAGATCTACGGCGATGCTAAAGGCTATATCTCTATCGACTCACCAATGGCTAGAGCTCTGCTCAAGAAAGAAGTAGATGACGAGTTTACGGTAAAAACACCGGAAGGCGACAAAGAGTGGTTCATTAACTCGATTCGCTACGCAGACAACGAATAACCAAACTTAATAAACACTTAGCGATAAACTGAGTGTTCAGCAAACCCAAACTCCAGATAAAAGAAAACCCCGCAAGGCTTTCGCCTAGCGGGGTTAAGTCTCTATCGCAGCAATCCGGCTACTGTTTATCTCTTCGAGATAAGGTGCTCCCTGCATCTTTCCTTGATAGTGGCTAAATCCTTTAACCAATTTCCTTTTTGTTCATCGCCATCCTAGCGGTGTCCATTCTAGCCTGTCATCCTGACTGGCGAATCTCATCCAGAGATTATCACTTCCTTGCTGACCACTCATCCTAAGTAATCAAATCTTCATCCTGAAGATACCTAGTCCATTAGGCTTTTTCCTGTTCCTGCCAACTCCCTGTCGACAAGTTAAATATTACGGCAAATGGCCGTGTTTCCTAGATAGTCTTAAAAAACATTTCAGGTGAGAAATACGCCCACAAACACACAATCAAATAAAATCAGCAACTTAGTGTAACATCAAGACGATTTCATCGGTCTAAAGCGACTTAGTCTCACATCACTTGTAAGAGATCTCGCACAAAGCGGATATCACAAACGGAAATTCGACTTCTGACACGATAATTACACAGCCAAAGCTAGAAAAAGCGTACGCTCACCCCCATGTATTTGTCATGATATTAAATAAGAGATTCATCGGATGAGCCAAGCTATCTGTCGACTGATTGCTGAAGAACTGAATGTTCGTTCAGAGCAAGTCATCGCCGCAGTCAACCTAATTGACGACGGTAACACCGTTCCCTTTATTGCCCGCTACCGTAAAGAAGTCACGGGTGGCTTAGACGATACCCAGCTACGTAACCTTGATAGTCGCCTTTCTTACCTTCGCGAACTTGACGATCGTCGCCAAACGATTCTTAAGTCGATTCAAGACCAAGGAAAACTCACGCCAGAACTCGAGCGTGATATAACTCAGGCTGACAGCAAGACTCGCCTAGAAGATTTATACCTGCCATACAAACCAAAGCGCCGTACTAAAGGCCAGATCGCGATTGAAGCGGGCTTAGAACCACTTGCCGACACACTGTGGAATGAACCACAGCACGATCCAGAAACGGAAGCGGCGAACTTCATCAGCAACGATAAAGGCATTGCCGATACCAAAGCTGCTCTCGATGGTGCTCGTGCGATCATCATGGAACGCATTGCGGAAGACGCAAACCTACTAGAAAAGATTCGCCAACACCTAACACGCAACTCAGAGCTAGTCGCTCGTGTAGTGACAGGTAAAGAGCAAGAAGGCGAGAAGTTCAAAGACTACTTCGAGCACAACGAAACACTCAGCAAAGTGCCGTCTCACCGTGCACTTGCGATGCTGCGTGGCCGCAATGAAGGCTTCCTAACACTGGCGATGAATGCCGATCCTGAGCAAGAAGAAGGTGTACGTGGTTCATACTGTGAGAACATCATCTCTGATCACTACGGTATTACCCTGAGCAGCGCACCTGCGGATGCTTGGCGTAAGCAAGTGATTAGCTGGGCATGGCGCATCAAGGTTTCTATGCACATGGAAACTGAATTGATGGGCGCAATGAAAGAGCGTGCAGAGATCGAAGCGATTGAAGTATTCGCAACCAACCTAAAAGACCTACTCATGGCAGCGCCTGCTGGCCCTCGTGCAACTTTAGGCTTGGACCCGGGTTTACGTACAGGTTCGAAAATCGCTGTCGTGGATTCAACCGGTAAGGTTCTGGCAACAGAAACTATTTACCCTCACCCACCTCAAAAGCAATACGACAAATCGGCACACGTGGTTGAGCAGATGGTTCGTCAATTCAATGTTGATTTGATTGCGATTGGTAACGGTACGGCTTCACGCGAAACCGACAGCTTTGTGGCTGACGTAATTAAACGCGGCAACCTAAAAGCGCAAAAGATCATTGTTAGCGAAGCGGGCGCATCGGTTTATTCCGCGTCTGAGTTAGCTGCAAAAGAATTCCCGAACATGGATGTATCAATTCGTGGTGCGGTGTCTATTGCTCGTCGTCTGCAAGATCCACTGGCAGAGCTAGTGAAGATTGACCCTAAATCGATCGGTGTGGGCCAATACCAACACGATGTGAGCCAAACTATGCTCGCTAAGCGCCTAGATGCGATTGTCGAAGACTGTGTAAACGCGGTTGGTGTTGATGTGAATACCGCTTCGGCTGCGCTACTGACTCGTGTTGCTGGCCTGTCTAGCACCATCGCTCAGAACATCGTGGACTTCCGTGATGAAAATGGTCGTTTTGAAGCACGTACTACACTGAAAAAAGTCGCACGCTTGGGGCCAAAAGCCTTTGAACAGTGTGCCGGCTTCCTACGTATTATGGATGGTAAGAACCCACTGGATGCATCATCGGTTCACCCAGAAGCTTACCCAGTAGTGAAAAGCATCGCTGAGAAAAACCAGAAAGACATTAAGTCTCTGGTAGGTAACACAGACTTCCTACGTGGTTTGCACGCGGTTGATTACACCAATGAAAACTTTGGTGTTCCAACGGTCACCGACATCATCAAGGAGCTGGATAAGCCGGGACGCGACCCTCGCCCTGAGTTCAAGACTGCAACCTTCGCCGATGGCGTAAACAGTGTTTCAGATCTAGAACCGGGCATGATTTTAGAAGGTGTGGTATCGAACGTGGCTAACTTTGGTGCCTTCGTTGATATTGGTGTTCACCAAGATGGCTTAGTGCATATTTCAGCGCTCACCGATCGCTTTGTCTCTGACCCACGTGAAGTGGTTAAAGCGGGCGACATCGTGAAAGTGAAGGTGATGGAAGTGGATGTTCAGCGTAAACGTATTGCACTAAGCATGCGTATGAAGGACGAGCCGGGACAAGACAACCGTGCTCAACGTTCAAGTGCACCTCGCACACAAACCCGCTCGAATCAAAACTCGCAAGGTGGCCAACGCCGTCGTGAAGAGCCGCAACAAAACGCTGCAATGGGTGGAGCATTCGCTGCCGCTTTTGCTAAAGCGAAAAAGTAATCCATTAGCTCATCTAAAAAGCTGATGTGCTTAAAACAGAAAACCTGCATCCCTTAGGGTATGCAGGTTTTTTTATTATGTGTTCAAAAAAGACATCGAAGCTTGGTTGACTCGTAAACTTTTGATTTATAAGACCACCAACATCTCTGACGGAGCATGAGGCGCAACAGCATGACCATAATGATACTTTATGACCTTACGTCGTTTCTCCATCTGTCCTTCCTGAATCGCCGCATCTAAAACATGCTTTGGCAGGCGGAAACGCATGGTATAACCTTTGCCTTGATCTGCACTGTATGTTTTCAGTGCCAATAAGCTGAACAGCCGATCAAAAGGGTCTTGTGGCTCTTCTTGGCTAACCGAATTGGCCTCTGACTCGTTCTCCATTTCATAACCTGGATGGTCTGAAGGATCCCAAGCCGACTGCTGCCTTCGTTTATCGTCTGATTTTACCTTACGCTCTGCATTGGTTCTCGCCAATGCTACTGCGGGAGCAATAGGTTCTCGGACTCTATTATCACGCGCAACTTGCTCTGTTTGCACATTAACGGACGGGGCGATTAGTGGCACACTCACTGCAGTTGCAGGTGACACAATCATCGCGAACTCTCCTCAAGAATCGCCCATCAATATTGCCATAACACTGTTGTACCGAGAACGCACAACAGGTATAGCCCAACTTAGCGCAATCAGCTCTGGAGAGAGTTAGGTCTGAGTATCATGCAACACGTTGGTGTTATACCAATCGTAGTAAATAACTGATCATCCTAGCTTGTTAAAATGCTCGATAACGGCGTTAGATTTTTTGATTGTAGAATAACTACTTATCGAAACTACTTGTCAAAAAAAAGCTGCCTTGTTCTCAAGCCTTTTACCTACGCTATTTTTGAACACTTACTTACTGTGATTGGTATTAGCTTATATATCGACCAAGCCGGATATATATTTAGCAATTATTTTTGTGCGAAGCTGACAAGCTCACTGCAAAAGGCATCCGCTTCGGTCATAAACGGTGCATGCGAAGACTGGGTAAATATGTATTGCTCGGTATGAGGCAAGGCTGTGCCTAAGTCTTTCGCAACCTTGATTGGCACCAATCCATCTAATCGACCATACAAGCGTAGCATTGGTACTGAAATCTCAGGCAGTTGTTCACGCAGATCGACATCCGACAGCATCTTTAATCCTGCCAATAATGAGTCAGGGTTCGGCAACGGGCGAGACAGCACCGCTTGCTTGAGTTGTTTTACATCTTGCCTTGCTGAAGGGCTGCCCATGGCTTGCAATGCCATAAAGCGTTCGATGGTGGTTTGGAAATCTTCAACCAGTTGCTCGGTGAATGCGCTTAATACGTTGGGCTGAATGCCTCGCCATAACACGGGCTCTTTTGCAGCGGCGAATTTGGGAGAACTGGCGACAGTCACCAGCTTGCTCACGTAATCTGAGTGATGGAGAGCCATGTGCGTTGCGACCAAGCCTCCAAGTGACCAACCCACCCAAATCGCTTGCTTTGGTGCTTCGGCCAAAAGCTGCTGAGCAATCTCTTCAAGATCTTGAGCGTGGCAGTGCGCGCTGTGTCCATACCCTGGTAAATCGACAACATGCACTCGAAAATCAGCTTGTAATGCATTAACGGTTTGTTGCCATACCGCACCGTTCATTCCCCAGCCGTGAACCAGTACTAAATCAGGCCCTTGCCCAGAAACATGCCAATATAACGCGTCACTCATTCTCAATATTCCCTACTTTTTCCATCAGCGATAATCCGCGCTTTTCAGTATGGTGAGCAAAAGGAACACCATAACCCAAAAGCATCACGAGCTATGTTATCCGATTGGCTACAAAAACACACACCACGTCTGGTCACACCTCAATGCCACCTGTGCAAACTTGATAAAGTGCCCAGTGATACACATCCTCGATGGTGCAATTCTTGTCTCAAACTCTTTCAGCCAGTACCACGCTGCCAACGATGTGGTTTAAAAACACTGCTCACAGTAGAGCAGTGCGGACAGTGCTTATCTCAACCTCCACCTTGGCATCGCCTCTTCTGTGTCGGCGATTACACCTTCCCTACAGCAGGTTACATTCAGCAAATGAAGTACGCTGATAAGTTTTGGTTTGCACGTGATCTATCTAAGCTATTGGCATCACGTATCGAATATCCTGCTCCGCTGATCACCAGCGTGCCGCTGCATTGGCGTCGATATACTCATCGCGGCTTTAATCAAAGTAAGCTGCTAGCCGACTACACGGCTCAAGAGCTTGGCGTTGAAAGTGATGTGCTCTTTCGTCGAATTCGCTCAACGGCTTCCCAGCAGGGGCTGACTAAATCCGCACGATTACACAATCTAAAGAGCGCTTTTGCGCTGCGAAAACAAGACGTTCAAGGAACTATCCCCTCTCACGTCGCGATAATTGATGATGTTGTAACCACCGGCAGTACTGTGTATCAATTATGCCAATTACTACTTGAAGTGGACGTTAAAAGGATTGATATTTACTGCATCTGCCGCACTCCTGAGCCCTCTGGATAAAAGCTGTGAATCACTACTTGTACAGCAATCCAACAAAAAAGGGCTGAATTACAAATCTGACAGGAGTAGAATGGCGCTAATAACCTACAAATCTACTCAGGTATTCGTCGTGTCAAATATTACTATTACAGAAACAGCTCAAACTCATTTTGCCAATCTGCTGTCACAGCAGCCTGAAGGTACAAACATTCGTGTGTTCGTGGTAAACCCGGGTACACAAAACGCAGAGTGTGGTGTTTCTTACTGCCCAACAGATGCTATCGAAGCGTCTGACACAGAGCTTAAATTCGAAGCTTTCTCTGCATACGTAGATGAGCTAAGCCTACCGTTCCTAGATGAAGCTGAAATTGACTTCGTTACTGACAAAATGGGCTCTCAGCTAACGCTTAAAGCACCAAACGCTAAGATGCGTAAAGTCGCAGACGATGCACCACTTGTAGAACGTGTTGAATACGCAATTCAAACACAAGTTAACCCACAACTTGCTGGTCACGGCGGTCACGTTAGCTTGGTAGAAATCACTGAAGACGGCGCAGCTATTGTAGCATTCGGTGGTGGTTGTAACGGTTGTTCTATGGTTGATGTAACGCTAAAAGAAGGCATCGAGAAAGAACTTCTTCAACAGTTTGAAGGTGAACTGACTGCTGTTCGTGATGCAACTGAGCACGATCGTGGTGAGCACTCTTACTACTAATCACTGATTTAGTGTTAGTTGTTATTTGAAAGGTTGATGCGCAAGCATCAACCTTTTTTGTTATGTGGATAAGCAAGTTAGGACTATCGTGTTCTCTCTATACTCTCTTGCTATACAACCATATTTTCACCTCGTTACCATCTTGAGTAAGGTATTCAAGTGATCGTAATCGATTCCTGCTTCAATAATTTTCGGATATGAAAACTCGGATCTAGGAACTCAAGGTCATTTCCCCTATATTAGAATGACTTTATAAGAAAGAATTCCAATGAGCTAAGGAGCGAGCGCAATGACGAAAAGGACCAAGCCAGAGATTTTGGCTAAGCAAACTGTCGCTCAATCAAGACTATTCTCTATCGAGTCTCTCGACTTACGCTTTTCAAACGGCGAAGAGCGCACTTACGAACGCATGAAGCCCAGCGGGCGCAACGCAGTGATGATGGTTCCTATTACTGAGCAAGGCGATATTCTATTAGTACGTGAATATGCAGCGGGAACTGAACGCTACGAACTTGGCTTTCCAAAAGGGCTGATTGATCCAGGTGAGCAGCCAAACGAAGCCGCCGTTCGCGAACTCAAAGAAGAGATAGGCTTCGGTGCCAACAAGCTTACTCCGCTGAAGGAAGTGATCCTTGCACCCTCTTACTTCTCTAGCAAAATGACGCTGTTTATTGCAGAAGACCTCTACCCAGAAAAGCTAGAAGGTGATGAGCCAGAGCCTCTCGATATTGTGCGCTGGCCACTTGCTCAAGCCGAAGAACTGTTAACACATCTCGATTTCTGTGAGGCTCGGAGTATTACAGCCCTGCTTTTAAGCCTTCGTGTATTACACAATAACTAGAACATTCAGGCTCGCTCTAAGAGTAAGAGAACATTTATGCCAATAACAAAAGATTTGTCTCACCTCCTACCCTCTGTCATTGAGATTGCTCGCTCTGCTGGTCAACTCATCTTAGAGATCTACGAGAAAAAGGATTACGAAGAGTTCATTAAGAGTGATGACACTCCAGTAACCAGTGCCGATCTTGCAGCACATAAGCTGATATTAAAAAAACTCAGTGAATTGACGCCTGATATTCCCGTATTATCCGAAGAAGACGCCGACATCAGCCTAGAGCAACGCTCTCAATGGGATCGCTACTGGTTAGTTGACCCACTGGACGGCACCCAGGAGTTCATCGCACGAAGTGGTGATTTCGCGACAATTATCGCCCTAATCGAGCATAACAAGCCAGTGATGGGCGTGGTATACGCACCCGTTTCAGGTGTGAGCTATTACGCTTACAGTGGCAAAGGCGCTTGGAAGATCCCAGACCTTAATGACAGCGTGAAAATCAAAACGCATCGTCACGAGCTGCCAAACCAGTCAATCGCCATGGCGATCAGCCGTCGCCAGGACATCAATCGCATCACTAGCCGTATGAGCTCAGCATGGAATTATGATTTGGTTCCTCTAGGCTCAGCAGCGCTTAAGGCCTGTTTAGTCGCAGAAGGCGCTGTGGATTGTTATCTGCGCCTTGGACCAACCGGAGAGTGGGATACCGCCGCAACGCAGTGCATTGTTGAAGAAGCTGGCGGACGTATCTTAAGTACTCAACTAGAACCGCTTTCGTACAATGAAAGAGAAACGCTAGAAAACCCGAACTTCATTGTACTCGGTGATGCAGATTTACCGTGGGTAGAAATTTTGCAAGGCAAAGACTAGGCGAGTTTGCTCCCTTTAACTGTCAGATATCCTCTAGATTCTCAGAACAAACAAAACGGGCACCTCAGTGAGGTGCCCGTTTTTTATATCTCGTAATTTAGTGACCCTTAGCCGTTTAGCTAAAAACGACCTTGATAAGTAAACTGGTACTTACCTTGGCTATCAGGATTACCCAACCATTTAAGCTGATTTTGCATCGTTGGCGGGAATTCAACACCCGGTTTAAACCACGCTGCAGATGTGTAGCGCTGGTTAGATGTTAGACTCGCTGAGAACTCACTGTCTACTTGAGTGCTCTTCTGAACGCCTTTGGCTGCAATTGTACTGTCTTCACAGGTTATGTCCGCAATCACAGGACCAAGGTCTAACGAACCAACAGGTGAATCGACTGCAGCACCAGACCAAGCCACAGTACCTTCACCAGACTGACACCAAGGTTGAGCATGAACCGCATGCTTGATCGTCAGCTCAACCTTTCCACCAATTGAAACCGGGACTGGAATGGCTGGGGCGTATTTCATCACGTTCATAGCAGGCATTGAGGCCACTAAGTTCTCTGCATACGCGCCACTCATGCTGTACCCGACACGCCCTTTACCTGACAAGTTCATGTCGCTGTTACGACCAAAACGAACCGCCAGTTCTGCTTTGGCTTGAAATAGCTTAGAAAACTGGAAGTCCCACTGCACTGAACCGTAATTAACACGCTGCCAGGCGATATTATTGGCGCTGCCCTGCCAAACCGTTCCTTCAACACCTTCAATATTCAAGCCACGCACAGCCGGTGCATGTTTGAGTACAAAAGAGGCCGGTAGATGCAGCAACAGACTAACCGAGAAAAAGACAATAAAGATGCCGCCAAAAAGTAAACCTAACTTCAAAGATAAACCGCGTTTCACATTAACCTCGTTTAAACTGTAGTCGGTTGACCTCAATAACCCCTGGGTTATCGGAGCGATCAATGTCCATAAACTCAACTTCGACACCCTGCTTCTCTTTCAAGTATGTCAGCCAATCTAAGAACTGATTAAAAGGCACAGGTTTCACCCAGACTTGCAGCATCTCGCCACGCGGCTGAACTCGAATTAATTCAATCTTGAAACGACGCATAGAAGCTGGCACAGATTGGTTTAAAGGTTGGCTAGCAACAATCCCACCACTGCCTCGCAGCTCCACCACTTCGTTGGCTTTATTGGTTACCCAAGTCAGCAGTTGCTTCTCACTTTGAATACGGGTCTGCGCAAGTTCAGCTCGCTGACTGAGTGGCTGGATTAGCCCCCAATAAACGACACCGACCACCAATAAAATTGAGCAACCAATCACTAATCGTTGCTCTCTTTGACTTATTGAAGTCCACCACGCTTGGAGTGGCTCAATCATATTTCTCATCACTGATCTCCTTACGCAGTTTATTGACGGGGTTTAAGGGTAAAGCTACCAAATACGGCATCACCATTACGATTCAATGGCCCTTGCTCAACGGTAAACTTCTCTTCAAGTTTCACTCGCGCAGTCTCGAAATATTGGAAGTCAGTACTTTTCGCTTCCAATCTCACCTCTGAGCGGTTGCCGTCGTAGCGAATACTATTCACTTCGATGGCTTTCACTTGTCCTAAAGTTTCTGGCAGTAACGCTAGCCATCCAAGTAAGGAATCACCATCACCCGAGCCACCATACTTCTTAGCTTCGTCGTTCATCTGGCGCTTAAGGTAGCTGACCGTCGGAATACGTTGCTTGCCCGGAAGTACGCTTCTAAAAATACGTTCACTCTCCGTTCGGTATGCTTCGGCTTGTGCTTCGTACTGCTGAACCTTTAAGGCTTGCTGAGTGACGATCACCGCCACCAGCACACAAGCTGCGATCGCTACTTTTTGCCATACACGCCAGTACTTACTGAATGAAGATTTGGTTTTAAAGGTGCCAGTCAGTAAGTTTACGCCACTTGTAATGGCTTGTTGGCTCAGTAAAGACATCACCAGTTCAGCAGGTTTAGCTTGCCACTCAATGCCACTTTGCAGTTGAACGTCATCACTTGGCAGTGCGGTGTAGCTAAAAATCGTTGGTGATTGCTCTTCGTCATCTAAGGCAACCCAATCGCTTTGTAAGAACATCGCTAGCCACGCCTCATTGATCGACACTGCTTGATAGTTGCTTTGACGCAATAACCAATGTTGGTCGATCTGCAGCGCACTGATGCCCTGATCTTCTAAAGGCAACGCTAAGGTATCAGGCAATACTTTACGAAAGATAATGTTCGCTTCGCGGAAAGTATCCAGCGCCTGCTTAAGCCAATCACGTTCCACACCACACACTGTCGCGTGCGTTGCGTCTTTCTCTAAAATAGTCAGGTGTAAGTCTTCGATATCTTGTGCGACTTCGTCTTCTAATAAAAACGGCAGCATAGAATCGAACTGGCGAGCAGCACCTTTCGGGATCTCAACACGCTTAATTAAGCATTCACTTCCCGGCAATAAAGCGATACAGCTGCGCTTTTCAGCGTAAGGCGTTAACTCATCCAGCTGCTCCCAGCT
This sequence comes from Vibrio sp. 10N.261.54.A5, assembly GCF_041471145.1. Classification (NCBI taxonomy): domain Bacteria; kingdom Pseudomonadati; phylum Pseudomonadota; class Gammaproteobacteria; order Vibrionales; family Vibrionaceae; genus Vibrio; species Vibrio sp. 10N.261.54.A5. Next base: position 43,445 of record NZ_JBFRNU010000055.1, read on the forward strand.
AGACAGTTCGCCACTTGCTATCACTTCTTGTTGGCTTGTCGACCAAACTAACCACTGCACAGGGCTTTGTGGTTCGCTACTCAGTCGAACGGTCAGAAACTCGCTCACTGATTCCTCCAAAACGACGGCGTACTACCGTCACTGTTTCTCGATTACTACTATAGAAAAGCGTCCGTATACGTACACGTGACTGCTCAACTAATACCTCTGCATCTAGCTCAAAATAGGCGCTATCTACAGTTAAATATGCTTTCGCTTTTTTGCTGACTTCGGCACTCACACCCACAATAGCAGGCTCAGCCATAAACGCATCCACCGTATCCCAACCATCGAATGGGCGTTTGTCTATCAGCTGTTTGGCATCCGATTCACTTAAGCCGGGGGCAAACATCGCTTCCAATAACGGCGCCTGCTTTTCCGTAAGAGTATTCACATTCAAACGGAAATCGTCGCTCGGCAAAGCACAAACAAAGGGGCGAACCTTATTCATCACCTCACCCGTGACTTGATAAACCGCGCGTAGCTCGGACTCATCGGCCATTAAGCCATTCGCTGCCAAATAAGATGGCTTCATCGCCTCATAAGTACTGTCTTCGACACCTGCTGAAGAGGTGGTTCGGGTATCACTATCAACAAATTCCCAGCTTGAATGTGCGATAACCTCGGCCTGATAAGGCTCAATATCTTGGTTTTCCAACAAGGTTTGCCAAACCGTAATTAAATAAGGTGTTTGGTTACTTGAAGTCGTCGCCACACCAGCCAACGCATTGAGATTAAAACATGCCTGAGCATCAACAATACGGCCTTTAACTTGACCATAATCCAACGGGTATACCTGTTCTTCTAACGCCCATGGTTGACTCAAGTTGACGGTATCACTGTCTTTGTAGCTTTGCCTAATGCCGTCTTGCACCAGCGCTTCGACACCAATGCTGTACCAGTAAGCCTGTTGGTAACTCAGTTGATTGCCCACGCGCTTAAATTGAGTAAACAGGCGTTCCGACATACTGCCTGCGATGGTTGCCATTATCGCCAGTAGCATCAGGATAATGATCAGCGCAACACCTCGCTGCTTGCGCCCCATGGCAGACCTTGTCAGTGCAAACTTATTAGTTCGATGAGTCATTATTCCCCTCATTACTACTTGAAGAGTCACTGTTTGAAGAATCATCGGCCTGATCTAGCGTGCCACCAGGGGTGAGATAAATACGCTCTATCTCACCATAATCTTTCAAGGTTAGCTTTAACCTTACCGCTTTCGGTAGCGATTTGTCGGCTTGCCACTCTTTCCCCCAGCGGCTTCCGTCATAAAACTCGAATTCCAAGCTTTCAACATCATCAAGCAAAGGCGTAATCACACCTTCTTGTCCTGCAGGAGTATCGGGGTAGCGCCACCACACACGCTCAAGCGTTTCTTCTTTAATGCGGTAACCCACTTTGGTGACTTCTCCGCGAGGAAACTGCTGCTGTGGGTTATGCCAGCCAAGGCGAGTAAACATGATGCCAACGCTGTCGGAATCCAGTAAATACTCTTTAATTAAGATCAGCTTAGATGATGCTTCTTCACCGTTGGTACGAAATTGTCGCACCGCCATCTGGCGAAAATCATTATCTAAAATGACTAAGCTACGTTGCAGTTGATTTAAACGAGCACTGCGCTCGATTGAAAGCTCGTTGCTGCGCTGAACCTGATTTACTACCTGATAAGCCGCCATGCTTAACGTGGCAAAGATAGCGATCGAGACCAAAACCTCAATTAAGGTAAAGCCTCTCCCTTTCGAAGATAGTCCTTGTTTACGAGGCACACGCTTATTGGCGGACATGCTCTTACTTAGCGACTTGCTCTGAGCTAACGACACGCTTTTACTTGACCACATAGCTGCGCACCGTGACCACTGGAGAAGCTTGTTTACTGGTTGCCACACTCACATCAAACGCCTTTAATAAATCATCGCTAGTATCGATTGGCGTGACCTTCCAAAACCACTCTCTCTCGGCCAACTCTTGTGTGCCCTGCGCTTTTTTTAGCTTCTCAGGATGCAGCATCACCAAAGCCATTTGATTATCAACGACCATAGCCGCGAAGGTTTTTTCTTCGAGATAACTGAGGGTATTGATGTGCTGAGTAACAGCACGAATCACACTGATCGCCGCAGTCGCAAAGATAGCGAGCGCAACCAATACCTCAAGCAGCGTCATTCCTCGAGAACCAAGGGGCATACCACGAAAACGATAAGGAGAACGGTTATTCCTCTTCATCTTCTTCTCCCGGTTCTAGCAGTCGAATCACACCATTGTCCAATACTCGAATACGCCAACCATCTTGTATGGTGTCTCCGGTATTTGGATAAAACGACAATACAAATGGCGTCATTTCAGCACTCGACAAGATGTAGATCTGTGGTGGTTTCGGCTTCTTTTCCTCTTCAAGATCAGCAAACATATCTTCATCAAACAAGCTTCCTGGGTTGAACAACCGATCATCGTCTTCCCATGCGCCACCACCTAAGGTCAGTGACAATGCGAGTTCTTCCGGTAGTTCAGTTAAAGAGGGGATTTTTTCAAAATCGACTTCTTGCCAGCCTTCAGACTTAAGCGCCATCAGTACATAGGTCGATTTCTTTTCATCAACTCGAACGCCAAAATCTAAGCCGCTCAAAATAGCCTCTTCATTGAGTAATTGAACTCGCTGATAAAAGCTTTGAGCGTATTTTTTAGCAACATCTTTGCTATTGGTAGGAATGGTCGCGATCACCGCAACCGCCGTTACTGACAGTAGTACCAACACCAAGAGAATCTCAATCAAGGTGAAACCTGGCTGTGTTTGCTTAGTTTTCACCTTTAGACTCCATCTGTTTACGTCCTACCATCAATAACGTATCAAGCATCAATAACGAATCAAACAATAAGCTGAAGCTTATTGGAAATCCTGCATGTTCCAGTTGCCGATATCCGCCGCAATACCTTCACCACCTTCTTGGCCATCAGCACCAAGAGTGAAAATATCAATAGTGCCGTTATCACCAGGGCTTAGGTATTGGTACTCGTTACCCCATGGGTCGTTTGGCAGACGCTTGATGTAGCCACCGTCGCGGTAGTTACGAGGCTCTGGGCTGCTTGGCTTAGAAACCAATGCATCAAGACCTTGATCCGTTGTTGGGTAAACGCTGTTATCCAGTTTGTACATATCTAGCGCGTTCTCTAGCGCCACAATATCAGTGATGGCTTTTTGTTGGTCAGCCTTCTCTTTGTTACCCAATAGGTTAGGTACAACAAAGCTCGCCAATACGCCAAGGATAACCACAACAACCATCACTTCTAATAGGGTAAAGCCTGATTGTTTCTTCATTCTGTTTTTCATTATTTTCTCCAAATTACAGACAGCGAGTTGAAGGTAATAATGTCCTTCTTCTCGTTAATCCAAAAACTAACGTCTTATGAGCAGTTGATTAACCACTCATCAAATTATTCATTTCAAGCATCGGCATCAGAGTCGCCATCACAATGAACAGCACTAAGCCTGCCATCAAAGCGATAAGTGCTGGCGTAAAGATACCTAACGCGATATTCACGGTCGATTCAAAGCTTTGATCCTGGTTATCTGCCGCTCTTGTTAGCATTTGCTCTAACTGACCACTCTGCTCACCACTGGCGATCATATGCAGCATCATTGGAGGGAAGAGTTTGGTTTGATCGAGCGCTTTACGCAGGCTTGCCCCTTCTCTAACACTGTCTGACGCCTGCAGTACTTGTTGCTTCACATGGTGATTCGACATTACATCAACCGCAACCTTCATCCCCTCAAGGATAGGAATCGCACTCGAGGTACAGATAGAGAGTGTTCGTGCAAAACGAGAGGTATTAATTCCTTTCGCGATCTTGCCGATCAGTGGAATGCTTAATAGCTTGCGATCCCAACTCATGCGAACACCCGGCTTTTTCAGAGCGGTCTTAATCAACACAATCACACCGATGATCAACAACAGTAATTGGATGCCCCAATTCTGGATAAATTCACTCGATGCCAATAAAAATTGTGTCGATTGAGGAAGTTCTTGGCCCATTTGGATAATCGGTTCAACGATCTTAGGTACCACGGTTGCCAGCAGGAACGAAACAATCGTCACCGCAAACACCACCAGCACCACAGGGTAGATCATCGCTTGCAGCAACTTAGAGCGCATCTTCTGACGGTTTTCTGCGTAATCAGCCAGTCGCTCCAATACCGCATCTAAGTGACCCGATTTCTCACCAGCCGCGACCATGGCTCTAAACAGTTCATCAAAGATATGTGGGTAATCAGCCAAGCTATCGGCTAGCGAATAACCTTCCGTTACCTTCGAACGAACCGCCAGTAACATGGTTCGAATACGTGGCTTTTCAGATTGCTCCGCCACGGCTTTCAAGCACTCTTCTAGCGGCATGCCTGATTGCACCAAGGTGGAAATTTGGCGAGTAATCAAAGCAAGGTCTGGCGTGCTGATACCACGCTTAAAGCTGGTCGAAGGCTGTGCACCTTTCGTCGTTTTAGCTTTAGCTTCGGTCATCTCAACCGGCATCAAGCCTTGTTCTTTGATTCTTTGGCGAGCCTGACGAGCATTATCTGCTTCAATTGAGCCCTTTTTGCTCTTACCCTTGGCATCCAGCGCTTTGTATTCAAATGCCGCCATACTAGACTTCCTTGGTCACACGCATCACTTCTTCTAAGGACGTTACCCCTTTCAGAACTTTGCTCAAGCCATCATCTCGAATACTTGGTGTTGTGCCACGAATTGCTTTCTCAATCGCCTGTTCGCCAGCCTCACTGTGAATCAGTTCTTGTACCGAATCGTCAATCATCAATAGCTCATGAATACCAGTACGACCTCGATAACCCTTATGGCCACACTCTTCACAACCTTTGGCATGGTAAAGCGTCAGGCTTTCTTTCTTCTTCAACCCAAACAGTTTCTTCTGCTCTTTATCGGCTTCATAAGGTTCTTTACATTCGTTACATAAAGTACGAACCAGGCGCTGAGCCAAAACACCCAGCAGCGAAGAAGAGATCAAGAAGGGTTCGATGCCCATATCACGCAGACGCGTAATTGCACCGATTGCCGTATTGGTGTGAAGGGTCGACATCACTAAGTGACCGGTCAAAGAGGCTTGAACAGCGATCTCTGCGGTTTCCAAATCACGGATCTCACCAATCATGACCACATCAGGATCTTGACGAAGAATGGCACGTAAACCACGCGCAAAGGTCATATCAACCTTAGGGTTCACTTGTGTTTGACCAATGCCATCGATATCGAATTCGATCGGGTCTTCAACGGTTAAAATGTTTCGTTCATTGCTGTTGAGTTCTTGCAGGCCTGCGTACAGGGTCGTCGATTTACCTGAACCTGTCGGGCCGGTCACCAAGATAATGCCGTGTGGGCGCTGAATCAGCTTACGGAAGTTTTCATGGTTTTCTGCTGTCATACCTAAACTGTGCAAGTCTAGACGAGTGGCGTTTTTGTCCAACAGACGCATTACCACACGCTCACCGTGCGAAGAAGGCATGGTTGAAACACGAACATCAACCGCTCGGCCACCAATACGCAGAGAGATACGGCCATCTTGTGGCACGCGTTTTTCCGCAATATCTAGTTTAGCCATAACCTTGACACGTGAAACCAATAGCGGAGCCAGTTTACGGCTTGGCGCTAGAACATCACGCAGCACACCATCAACTCGGAAACGGATACAAAGTGACTTTTCAAAGGTTTCGATATGAATATCCGAAGCACCTTCTTTGATCGCCTCACCCAGCATCGCATTGATTAACTTGATGATTGGCGCGTCGTCTTCTGATTCAAGTAAGTCTTCGTCTTGAGGCAGTTCTTCCGCTAATGAGAAGAAGTCATCACTATCAGCACCAATGTCTTCCATGAGCTGACGAGCTTCTGACGAGTCACGCTGATAAGCATCGGTCAGTTTTTTATCAAACTCATCGAGAGTAATCGCTTGTGGCGTGAAACCATTTTTCACCACTCGACTCACTTCAATGATCGCCGCCGATTTCAGTGGCTCAACATAATAAAGTATCGGTGCGCGCTCTGGATGTTGGTATTCCAACACCATCTTGTAGCGATTCGCAAAGCTAAACGGCAAGCGCTGATAAGTACGTGCCGCCCCTACCAATTCAGCCATTATTCTGTTTCCATCTGATCAATGAAGGCTTGAAGTTCAGCCGGGTAATTCATGCTTTCGCCAAATTTAGGCAGTACTGGAATATTATCGTCATCCATCAGCTTCAGGCCCTGCTCTGACTTATACAACTGCTCAGCACGAATAAAGTTGTATTTACGCTGAGTAATACCATCGGCCGTCATACCATCACGAATAATGGTCGGCTTGATGAATACCATTAGGTTCTTTTTCTCAACCTGAGTACTGGTTGATTTGAACAGGTGTCCTAGAACAGGGATATCGCCCAAGAACGGCACCTTAGATTCACTTTCCAGCGCTCGCTCGTCAATCAAGCCACCCAGCACCAGCATTTGACCGTCTTGAACAATCACTGACGTATTTAGCTGACGCTTAGCAAAACGAACATCTACTGCCCCGTTTGCGCCTAATACGTTCGATACTTCTTGTTCTATTTGCAGCTGAACTGAGTCACCTTCATTGATTTGTGGCACGACTTTTAGCTTGATACCCACTTCTTTACGTTCAACCGTTTGGAATGGGTTATCGTTACTTGAGCCTGCGGTCGAGCCAGTTAAAACAGGCACCTCTTCGCCCACAATGAACGACGCTTCGCCGTTATCCATCACGGTGATACTTGGAGAAGATAGGATATTTGAATTTGAATCGGTCGCTACTGCACTGATCAAGGCAGTCCAGTCACCCATCACTACGCTCATTGCCGCGCCATTAACACCAGAAAGAGCAGAAGCTAACGTTGAGTAGTCACCGGATTCTGTGGTCGTTTCATTACGCAAAAAGGCGCCATTATCATCATAGACTGCGGTGGTCGTTTCAGTGTCTTTCGCTTCTTCTAAACCAACCATTACGCCACCGATTGACGCACCTGTGTTGCCATACTGAATCACAGCACCAGTATCAAGGTTACCCCATTGCACACCAAGGTTAATACCGTCACCTTCTGCCATCTCGACAATTAGGGCTTCAATCAAGACTTGAGCGCGACGAATATCCAGTTGCGCGATCACATCTTGCAGCGCGTTCATGATGTCTGGTTGGGCGGTAATAACCAAAGAGTTGGTATCACTGTGAGCTGAGATCACCACTTTGTCACGTTGAGATGAGCTACCTTTAGTTGATGTTTGCTTCTCTGATTGCAGGTTGTCCGACACGCCTTTCAGCACATCGACTAAATCTTCTGCTTTGGCGTATTTAAGGTAAATTACTTGGTTGTTGCCCTTGGTTGCCATTTCCACATCAAGCTGTTCAATCAACCTTCTTAAACGGCTACGTACCTTTGGGTCACCGGAAATAAGAATCGCATTGGTACGTTCATCGGCAACTAATTTAGGTTGTAGAAATGCAGGTGTGTTTTTCGCATCAGTGGTTTTGCTTAACGCATCAACGATACGTACCATTTCTGCCGCAGAAGCATTCTTTAGCTCAACGACTTCAATCTCTTTATCACCCGCTTGGTCAACACGCTTGATGATTTCAGCTAAACGGTTTACTACCGCCGCTCGGCCTGTAATAAGGATGATGTTGGCTGGGTCGTAGTGCACAACGTTACCCGCGCCTGCATTGTCGTTTAGTTGACGAAGCAGAGGAGAAAGTTCACGTACCGAGACATTACGAACCGTCACAACACGTGTCACCACATTGTCGCCTTTGATCGTGTCACTGTCTCCAACGACTGGAATTGCCGATGTTTTCGAATCTTTGGCCTTGATGATCTTAAGAACACCTGAGTCCATTTCGACAACCGCGTAGCCATACACTTCCAATACGTTTAGGAAGAAGCTGTAATATTGCTCTTCATTGAGTACGTCGTAGCTGCGTACATCAATTTTTCCACGCACCGAAGGGTCAACGATGATCGTCTTCTCTAGGTTACGACCAACAATATTAATAAACTCTTGAATATCAGTGCCTTTAAAGCTGGCACTAAAATCACTCGCGATGGCTGCGGGTGTGCAGATTAAGCTTCCTGCCAATAACCATGCACTTTTCTTAAACCAATGCTTCACGTACTTCTCCTACACTTTCGTCCTTCGTTAGACGCAAAGTTTTAAAATTCAATAAACACTTCATGTTGTTGACCATCTCTCTCGACGACGAGGTTTAGCTCTGTCAGCTCTGAGATAGAACGGAATATGTTGCCCATAGCAGCAGGGTCTGTCAGGTCTTGTCCATTTAACTGAGTGGCAATATCTCCGTTTTGGAGCCCAACAGAGTTAAAAAGTTCTGAATCTTTGCCAGGGCTCACACGATAACCAATCACTTTATCGTCACGCTTCACCTGAGACAGTCGAACATATTGGAAGATTTGTTGCGGATCTTTCATTATCTTCGCTTTAATTTCATCAAGCTTCTCTTCTGCTGAAGCCGGATTATTACCACGAACCGAAGAAGAGCTACGAGGTGGCGCAGGCGCTGATACAGCCAAACGCTTGTACTCAATACCTTCAAGCATCAAGGTTTCGTCTCGTCCTGAGTTATCAATGATAACGCGGTCGATTAATACCGCTTTTAACTTGGCTCGAGTGCCTTCAATCTCTTCATTAATTCCGTAGGTCGCTTGCGTGCCGCGATTGGCGATCACCGCTAAGCTCAGTTTTGGATTCGAGCTCGCGACTGCACCCACTAAAACGAGGTTTAATCGCGTCTTAGGCGCATCTTGGATAACTTGCTGTTCAACCACAGCGGGCGTGCTTGGGTTGTAAGCACCAAACATGTTGCTCTGCTGCAAAGAAGAGATATCAAGGGTCGATTGAGGTGCTGAAGACGATGAAGCCGTTGCTGTCCAAGGCGCGATAGTTTGCTCAGCAGGTTCGATAAACCATGCAAGCTGCCCTAAGATCCATGCGGAAGCTGCAATCAATACACAACAGGTCGCTAAGCTTAGTTTCTGCTGAAGTACAAATCCATTCTCTAATAAGCGGCTCAACATAGGAGAATTCCCTACGCGATTTTTGAGCTCTAAAAAGTTCACTTTCCTAGTCCCTTTTCATGACGACAAACGCTGCAAATCATTAAACTTTCAGCTTTTTTATTCATTCGTTCGATACCAAGCTTATTTAAGCAATAAGATCCTGAACTATATCATAGCAAATCGATAAATCGGCATAACATGGCTATTTTGTATTATGACTTGAAAAAAATGCCAACCGCCTCCACTTTAAGCTTCTACTTAATGTGATAAGCATCATCAAAAACATGTTGCGCACTGTTCGTTACAGTTAAACCGCATTCATTTCTAACTGAAAAGGCACTGTCCTATATGAAAACGACTAATGAAGCTGTCAGACTCGATAAATGGTTGTGGGCAGCTCGTTTTTACAAAACCCGGTCTATTGCTCGCAACATGGTCGATGGTGGCAAAGTCCACTATAATGGTCAGCGCAGCAAGCCAAGTAAAATTGTCGAACTTGGGGCTGTGATTACACTGCGCCAAGGTAATGAAGAAAAGACGGTAACGATCGAGAAAATCTCAGCCCATCGTGGTGGAGCCCCGATCGCTCAAACCCTCTATGAAGAAACCACCGAAAGCTTGGCAAAAAGAGAAGAGTTTGCACAACAGCGCAAGCTAAATGCTCATAGCCCAGCACCAGAACGTCGCCCAGATAAAAAGCAACGTCGTGACATCATCAAGTTCAAGACTCAATAAGCTAGAAGGAATAGCCAAATGGCAGACCCAATGTCTACAAGTAATGTTTTAAATCGCTACCTATTTGAAGACCTATCAGTACGTGGTGAATTGGTACAGATGGACGAAGCGTACCAACAGATTATTTCTAGCAAGGAATACCCAGCTCCAGTACAAAAGCTGTTGGGTGAGCTACTGGTTTCAACGACGCTACTAACGGCGACCCTAAAGTTTGAAGGTTCTATCACGATGCAGCTGCAAGGTGACGGCCCAGTATCTCTAGCAGTTATCAATGGCGATCACGATCAGAAGATCCGTGGTGTTGCTCGCTTTGAAGGCGATATCGCAGACGACGCAGGTCTACACGCCCTAATGGGTAAAGGTCATCTAGTGATCACTATCGATCCTAAGAAAGGTGAGCGTTACCAAGGTATCGTTGGTCTTGAAGGTGACACGCTTGCACAAGTGCTTGAAGGCTACTTCGCTAACTCTGAACAGCTTAAGACTCGTCTATGGCTGCGCACTGGCGAGCATGAAGGCAAAGCACACGCTGCAGGTATGTTGCTACAAGTAATGCCTGACGGCACCGGTACTCCAGACGACTTCGAGCACCTAGAGCAACTAACAGACACCGTGAAAAACGAAGAGCTATTCACTCTAGAAGCGAACGAACTGCTTTACCGTTTGTACAACCAAGAGAAAGTACAGCTATTCACACCACAACCGGTTGAGTTCTTCTGTGGCTGTTCACGCGATCGAAGTGCAGCAGCAATCATTACTGTTGCTCAAGAAGAGATCTACGACATCCTAAGCACCGAAGGAAGCGTTGGTCTACACTGCGATTACTGTGGCACAAACTACTCGTTCGACAAGAATGATGTTGATGCACTGTACGCAGAAGCAGCAGATAAAGGCAGCAATACGGTTCATTAATTTACGGCGTACCAAAAACACGTAATTTACCCCAAAAAGGTCAGCCCTCAGCTGGCCTTTTTTGTGATCAAAATAGCGCAAACTCCGTAACATCTCGTAATAAAATCACCGCTTAATTTTAATCAATTAATAATGTTCTCGCCCCTAGCGCAAAGGTTTGCGTACAGGATAGACTAGTTGGGCCAATATGTGACGAGACGCTTAAAACCCCATGGCTAATATGGATATTTTTTGAGCTATATCCCTGTTTCCCCCGAGTCTCGTTGCTAGCATGGTGAGCAGATAACAATAAAAAATTAATACAAAATCCCTACAAAATATCCTACAAGGAGCACCTATGACCGTTATGGAACATACAAAGGCTGCACAAATTGATCTAACTAAGCACGGACTGACTGGCGTTACTGAAGTTCTTCGTAATCCTAGCTACGAGCAGTTATTCGTTGAAGAAACACTGCCAGGTTTGGAAGGCTACGAAAAAGGCGTAGTAACGGAACTAGGCTCTGTTGCGGTAGACACTGGTATCTTTACTGGCCGCTCACCAAAAGATAAGTACATTGTTAAAGATGACACGACCCGCGATACCATGTGGTGGTCAGATCAAGGCAAAAATGACAACAAACCGATTACAACTGAAGTATGGAATGAGCTGAAAGAGCTTGTGACAACTCAGCTATCTGGCAAGCGCCTGTTTGTCATCGACGGTTATTGTGGTGCTAACCCTGATACGCGCTTAAGCGTGCGTATTATCACTGAAGTAGCGTGGCAAGCGCACTTCGTTAAGAACATGTTCATTCGTCCAACTGACGAAGAGCTAGCAACGTTCGAACCTGATTTCGTGGTAATGAACGGTGCTAAAACAACTAACCCTAACTGGGAAAAGCAGGGTCTAAACTCTGAAAACTTCGTTGCTTTCAACCTAACAGAGCGCGTTCAAATCATCGGTGGTACTTGGTACGGCGGTGAGATGAAGAAAGGCATGTTCGCAATGATGAACTACCTGCTTCCTCTGCAAGGCATTGCTTCAATGCACTGTAGTGCAAACGTCGGCGAGAAAGGCGATGTAGCCATCTTCTTCGGTCTATCTGGTACAGGTAAAACTACGCTTTCAACCGATCCTAAGCGTGAGCTAATCGGTGATGATGAGCACGGTTGGGATGACGATGGTATCTTCAACTTCGAAGGTGGTTGTTACGCGAAGACGATTCGTCTATCTAAAGAAGCAGAACCTGAAATCTACAATGCAATCCGTCGTGATGCACTACTAGAAAACGTAACAGTTCGTGGTGATGGTTCTATCGATTTTGATGACGGTTCAAAAACTGAGAACACTCGTGTTTCTTACCCGATTCACCACATCGATAACATCGTTAAACCAGTATCAAAAGCCGGTCACGCTCAAAAGGTTATCTTCCTGACTGCTGATGCATTCGGTGTACTGCCACCCGTTTCTAAACTGACTCCAGAGCAAACGAAGTACCACTTCCTATCTGGCTTCACTGCAAAACTAGCGGGCACTGAGCGTGGTATTACTGAGCCAACGCCAACGTTCTCTGCTGCATTTGGTGCGGCATTCTTAACTCTCCACCCAACTCAGTACGCTGAAGTGCTTGTGAAGCGTATGGAAGCAGCTGGCGCTGAAGCTTACCTAGTGAACACAGGTTGGAACGGTACTGGTAAACGTATCTCTATCCAAGATACGCGAGGCATCATCGACGCTATCCTAGATGGCTCAATCGACAACGCTGAAACTAAGGTTATCCCTATGTTTAACCTAGAAGTGCCACTAGCGCTGCACGATGTTGACCCAGCGATCCTTGACCCACGCGATACGTACACTGACCCTCTACAATGGGAAAGCAAAGCGAAAGATCTAGCCGAGCGCTTCATCAACAACTTTGATAAGTACACAGACAACGCTGAAGGTAAGTCACTGGTTGCAGCTGGTCCTCAACTGGACTAATCCAACCATCTGCTCGGGCTTAGCCAAAAGCAAACGCCCAATTTAAAATGATATTTTTGTAGCAAGCCCCTCTTTTGAGGGGCTTTTTTGTTGATGCTTGACCCTTTTTGTTCCACTCTGTTTTAAGACTATTGAAATTTAAGGCTTTCAGGGAATGAAAAAGGTATTCATGGTGTTCGGCATTGTGTTGGCTATCGCCGTTGCAACTATCGCAGCGCTGCTATTAAGCCTGCAGACCCAATACCGTGCGGATGTTGCCAACTTTTTTATCAAACATACGATTGAACAACCTGTATTCATTGAAGATGTTGAGTATCAGGCGCCTTATCACATCACCTTAATGGGCATTACCCAAAGCCAACCAGAAAAGCAAACACCTCTGTATATCGACAAGATCGATCTTTGGTTCAGCCCCAGCTCGATGACAGAGGCCAAACTGGTCTTTGAATCTGTTTTGATCAGCGGCCTACAATTAGAGGCAGACGATCTAAAAACACTGACATCTTTATTTACCCAGCCACACATCAAGCTCCACCAGCTGGCCATCAACAATCTCGACTTTTCGACGCCAGAGTTTAATGCGCGAGGCATCGACCTACAGATCTCCGCCCCAACGTGGAACAACGATAACTCGCTGCTACCTTATGGAAAAACCCAACTCTCTGCCTCACAACTGTATTGGCAAGGTGAGGCATTCGATAATCTGTTGATTGACCTAGACTTAAAACCTAGCGACAGCACCCTTTATGGTGCTTCGTTTGACTGGCGTGGCGCCAAGATTTCTGGGCAAGCTGAACAATATCAACAAGATTGGTCGTTGGTGAATGTGACCGTCGATGGCTTACGACTCAATCAGAAACAGACCCAAAACCTACTAAGCAAAGAGTGGGATGTTGCAGGCATTAAGATTAATCACATCAATAGCTTAGATATTCTGCGTAGCGACGTAGAGTGGCAAGATGGCCACCTCGCTGCCTTTGATGCCTCATTAGAAAATATCCAACTGCCTTTTGAAATCTGGAAACAACAGAAAGCCATTTTTTCTCTACAGGCAGAAGGAGTGACCATTGATGATGACATGTTCATCGAGCCAAGCCTCAAGCTCAACCTAGAAGCAAACCGGATTCTGATTGAGGATTTCTATACTCAATTCCTGCAGGGCACTGTTCAGCTCAATGGCGAAGTCGCCCCTAGCAGCATTCAATTGGCGCAGCTCGACCTGCAAGGCATCAAGTGGATTACCGAAAACCAAGATAGCCCTCTACCGGCCGCTCGCCTATTGCCTTGGCTCACACAGCTCCAGAACGTCGAGATTAACCGACTTAATATAGAACGCAGCCAACTTATCCAACTAGCACAAACGCCTTACTGGCAGGTCTCTGGATTACATGTCGAGGGGCATCAAGTTCAACTGCTGCAAGATAGAAAACTGGGCTTGTGGCAAGGGAAGCTGATGGCGAGCGCCAATGATGCCAGCTACCAAAATATTCTCAGCGCACAGCCTGTGGTTGAGATGAATAGCGAACAAGGAAAATGGACGCTGACTCGTCTGTTTGCACCACTCAGGAATGGCTACATTGAAGCCAATGCAACGCTCGATTTTAACCAAATCAGCAAGCCATGGAGCTTAGATATTTCTGCCGATGGGTTACCCATTGCGCCTATGCTGCAGCGACTTGAATTACCACTCGATGCAACCGGCTATGGCGAGTTTGAATTTCAAGCCGCAGGTTTATATGGCGACTCACTGATGCTCGGTTACTCAACCACAGGGCAACTCACTGGCAGCGTTCGCCAGGGTGTGATGACCTTTAATGACAAGCTTTCTGAAACATCGACTGATAACGTGTTTGAAATTCCAGAGCTTAATGCGCATTTTGACCGTGGGCGCTTCACTCTCGAACCGATGCACATTATTGGTGCGTCAGCAGCAGAGCAAGGCGAACAAAGGGTTCAAACGCTCAATGGCGAGGCTTCTGGAGAACTCGACTTGCTTAAAGCCGAGCAACACACCCTCTCGATTACCCTATCGGACCCATGTCATCAAATCTCAGGAAAGCTCACCCAAGCTGAGTATTCGGAGATTAACGACTGCCAACAAAAAAACGCCACTCCACAGGAGTAGCGCCTTGTATCTTTAATCTGTATCTGTTAGCCAGTGTCAGCTATACGTTTACGTTGGAGTCTGTTGATAATCGCTTTTTGTAGTCAGGGATCAGCATATAGGTTCCCGTAAACTCTACCGCTTCCACATCGCCGCTATGAATGGTCACGTGAATGATGATACGTGCCTTTCTTCCTGACGCAAGGCGGTCCAAGTCACCACTGATCCCATCCAATGAAGTAGAGGCAACAGGGTTTTGCTCAACCGGGTGACGATAACGAATATTACTGTCTGCCAGCACGATATCACCGGTCAGCCCGCGTTCTTTCATCAATAACCAAGTCATCCCCCAACCAGTTAAGGTCGCTAAGGTAAAGGCAGAGCCTGCAAACATGGTGTTATGAGGGTTAAGGTTGGGATTCAACTGAGCGCTACACTCAAACTGATAACCCGTGTATTGGTTGATCTTGATGCCCATCTTGTCACTGATCGGGATCTGATGTTCCCAGCGCTGCTGAAGCTCATTACACCACTCAGGCTTACGCAGAACGTCTGCCATTGGGTCAAGATGCTTAACCATCTGTTGGTGACGCACAGGGCCACGTTGATCGTTAATCTCACCGCGACGTTCAAATTCATTCTTCTCATAGAATGAGATCGCATCTTCACGTGCATTACACACCAAGCGCTTAGCACCTTCTTGGCGAGCCAATGACTCAAGTGCGACTAGAATCAACGAACCCATGCCTTTACTTTGGCGAGATTTCTTCACCGCCATGTAGCGGATCTGACCTTCCAGATCTGGGGTGATATACAGACGACCAATCGCCATCGGGCGACCCCGACCATCAACGATCATGCGATGGTGACTCATTGGGTCATATTCATCGCGCTCAGAACCTACCGGCATTCGCCAAGGTTCACGGAGCATCTGCCAACGAAAATGGTAATACTTGTTTAGCTGATTTTCGGTGGTTGGTGTTATGAGTTTAAACATGCTTATTCCTTTAAGCCTAAACCTGCAGCCAGAATGTCACTGGGCCATCATTAACCAAAGACACTTTCATGTCGGCTGCGAATCGGCCACGTTCCGTTGGTAACACTGATTCACACTGGTCAGAGAAATAGTTATAAAGACGCTCAGCATCTTCTGGGTGAGCACCACGAGAGAACCCTGCTCGAGTCCCTTTCTTGGTATCGGCCGGCAGAGTGAATTGAGACACCACTAATACCTTACCTTCTACTTGCTTCACGTTGAGGTTCATTTTATCGTCTTCGTCTCCAAAGACACGATAAGTGGTCACTCGTTCCATCAAACGTTTGGCTTTGGCTTCGTCGTCACCTTTTTCTACGCCTAACAAAACTAATAAGCCTTGTTCAATCTCACCAACTACTTCGCCATCAACACGGACGGCAGCTTCACTTACTCTCTGGATCAGTGCTATCACTGTTGTTTCCTTGCTCTGTGATTTTGTCGTTATCCGAAGAGTGTACCATTTCTTTCGAGTCACTCCACTGTTCCTGCTCACCCAATGCAGCGGTCACCTCAGCACCCACCAGCACAATCAACCAGCACAAATAAACCCAGACAAAAAGAATTGGTATTGCCGCCAATGCGCCATAAATCAACTGGTAAGAAGGGAATTGAGTAATGTAGGCCGCGAAGCCTTTCTTACTGAGTTCGAACAACAGAGCCGCCACTAGAGAACCTGCAGCCGCATGAGAAAAGTGTATCTTTTTGTTGGGAACCAACAGGTACAGACCGAAAAACGCAAAGAAAGAGAGAATCAAAGGCAGTTTGCGAATTACGGTATTAAAGGCGCCAGATACGACTTCATTTTGTAGCAGACTGAGCGATGTCACATACGAAGTGGCAGCAATACTCGCCCCAACCAAGATCGGCCCAAGTGTTAGCACCATCCAGTACATTGAGAACGACAATACCGCACGTCGCTTCTCATTAACACGCCAGATGTAGTTTAGGTTCTTATCGATATTCGAGATCAACATCAGTGCCGCAATGAACAAGAACACACTACCGACCGCTGTCATTTTGCCAGTATTGGCGACAAACTCTAACAAGGCACCATGCACCGCATCCCCAGACGCAGGAACAAAGTTGGTAATAACGAAGTTTTGAATCACGAGCCCAACATCAGCAAAAATTGAGAATGACGACAAAATAGAGAGCAGAACCGTCAACATCGGCACAATTGAGAGCAAAGTAATGTACGCCAAGTACCCGGCATTCACATTGACTCTATCGTGTGTCATTCGCGTGAGAAGATAGCGGGAAAACTGGATGCTTCCAGTGATTGCGTTTTTTATCTTCAACTTGTAACTCCCTGGTAACTCGTTCATAGTCCTAATTAATATTCCTTTATTTAACTATAGGAAACTAGGATGCCTTATTTAATAGTTATAGTCCTCTCTATTTTTACCCTAACTGGATGCCAGTCCGCTTATTATTCGGCTATGGAGCAAGTGGGGTACCACAAGCGCGACATTATGGTCGATAGAGTGGAAGACGCTAAAGAGTCGCAGCAGGATGCTCAGGAAGAGTTTAGTAGCGCGCTAGAGGCGCTCAGCAGCCTGACTAACTTCAACGGTGGCGACCTTGAAGACATGTACAACCAAATCAATGATAAATACCAAGACAGCGAGAAAGCCGCGCAAAATGTCAGTGACCGGATTGCTGCTATTGAAGATGTATCAGATGCGCTATTCGCCGAATGGCAAAGTGAACTAGACCTTTACACTAGCGACTCACTGCGTCGTTCAAGTGAGCAAAAGCTGCGTGAGACTAAATCGTCTTACCAAACGATGCTTTCAGCGATGAAACGTGCCGAGAAAAAGATGGACCCTGTACTCAACACCCTTCGCGACAATACGCTTTATCTCAAGCACAACCTAAATGCGAGCGCTGTCGGCTCGCTGCAAGGTGAGTTTATGAGCTTAGAAAAAGACATCGCCTACGCAATAGAACAGATGAATGCTGCGATCGCCGAATCGGATAAGTTCCTTGCTCAACTAAACCAGAAATAACGCCCGTAGGCACAAATAAAGATAAGCCCGTATGAACCCAATCATTGTTACTGGCGGCCCAGGGGCTGGTAAAACCACACTAATTAATGCCTTGGGTGACATGGGTTACCCGATATTCGCTGAGTCCTCTCGCCAGTTAATCGAACAGCAGAGTCAACTTGAGAACGGTATCTTACCTTGGTTAGACCTTCCAGGCTTTGCTCGCCTATGTTTAACCGTCATGAGCGAACACAAAGACCAAGCCAGTCAGCATCCTGTTGCCTTTCTCGATCGCGCCATTCCAGATATCTGTGGCTACTTGGCTCAGGCGAAACTAGAGATAAACACAACCTACCGAGAAGCGAGCCAAGGTTATCACCCCCAAGTGTTGTTCTGTCGCCCTGAGGCTTCAATTTATGTACAAGATGATGTGAGACCTTATCCGTTTGAGGAGGCGTTAGAGATTCACCACGCGTTAGAAAGAGTCTACCAAGAACTTGGTTATGAGGTGGTTGAAGTGCCGTTTATGCCAGTCGAAGAACGGCTTCAATTCGTTGAGCGTTACTTAGGTATCAAAAGCTAGATCCCCAACTCGGTCGTTCCTCCCTCTTGAGGATGACGAAATCTCGTTTAACCGTATCTAAACAAACTAAAAAACAAAAGCCCCGAGCAGCTAGGCTACTCGGGGCTTTCTTATCTACTTAGCTAGAAGCTAGTCAGCTGGCAATTAAGCCTTAGCTGGACGTGCTGCACGCTTACGTTCGTTTTCAGTAAGAAGCTTCTTACGGATACGAATGCTTACTGGCGTTACTTCTACTAGTTCGTCTTCGTCGATGAACTCAAGAGCTTGCTCTAGAGTGTGACGGATAGGTGGCGAAAGAACCTGTGCTTCATCAGTACCAGATGCACGAACGTTCGTTAGCTGCTTACCTTTCAGACAGTTTACTGTTAGGTCGTTTGAACGGTTGTGAATACCGATGATTTGACCTTCGTATACTTCATCCGCGTGCTCAGCAAATAGACGACCACGTTCTTGTAGGTTGAATAGTGCGTAAGTCAGAGCTTTACCAGTTGCGTTCGAGATTAGAACACCGTTGTTACGTTGACCGATTACGCCGCCTTTGTGAGGACCGTAGTGATCAAATGAGTGGTAAAGAAGACCAGAACCAGACGTTAGAGTTAGGAACTCAGTTTGGAAACCGATAAGACCACGAGAAGGCATCATGAAGTCCATGCGAACACGGCCTTTGCCATCTGGAGACATATCAGTTAGCTCACCTTTACGTAGACCGATGTTTTCCATGATGCCACCTTGGTGCTCTTCAAGCACGTCGATAGTCACAGTTTCAAACGGTTCAGTTAGGTTGCCATCTTCGTCTTTCTTGATGATAACTTCTGGACGAGATACAGCTAGCTCGAAACCTTCACGACGCATGTTTTCGATCAGGATAGATAGGTGAAGTTCACCACGACCTGAAACACGGAAACGATCTGGGTTATCAGTTTCTTCAACACGTAGTGCAACGTTGTGTACTAGTTCTTTCTCTAGACGCTCAAGGATGTTACGTGAAGTAACGAACTTACCTTCTTTACCCGCGAACGGAGAAGTGTTTACTTGGAACGTCATTGTTACTGTTGGTTCATCAACAGAAAGCGGAGTCATTGCTTCAACATTGTTTACGTCACAGATAGTGTCTGAAATTTTCAGCTCACCAAGACCAGTGATTGCAATGATGTCGCCAGCGTTAGCTTGCTCAACTTCGTGACGGTCAAGACCTAGGTAACCAAGAACTGTACCTACTTTACCGTTACGTTTTTTGCCTTCTGCATTTACGATAGTTACTTGTTGGTTTGGTTTAACAGAACCACGAGTAACACGAGCAACACCGATAACACCTACGTAAGAGCTGTAATCAAGTTGCGAAATTTGCATTTGTAGTGGACCGTCAAGGTCAACTGCAGGCGCGTCTACTGTATCAACAACAGCTTGGAACAATGGTTCCATGTTCTCGCCAGTTTCGCCTTCAGTCATTGTTGCCCAGCCGTTTAGAGCTGAAGCGTAAACAACTGTGAAGTCTAGTTGCTCATCAGTAGCACCTAGGTTGTCGAAAAGGTCGAATACTTGATCCATAACCCAATCAGGACGAGCGCCTGGGCGGTCAATCTTGTTGATTACAACGATTGGCTTAAGACCGTGTGCGAATGCTTTTTGCGTTACGAAACGAGTTTGAGGCATTGGGCCATCAACTGCGTCAACGATAAGCAGAACAGAGTCAACCATAGACATGATACGCTCAACTTCACCACCGAAGTCCGCGTGTCCCGGAGTATCTACGATGTTGATGCGGTAATCATTCCAGTTGATTGCTGTGTTCTTAGCAAGAATGGTAATGCCACGCTCTTTTTCGATGTCATTCGAATCCATGACACGCTCTTCAGCTTCACCACGAGACTCAAGAGTGCCTGACTGTTGTAGCAGTTTATCAACCAAAGTCGTTTTACCGTGGTCAACGTGCGCGATGATCGCGATATTTCTTAACTTATCAATCTGTGGAGTAGACATGGATTCTCGATTCACTCATAAAAGTAGCCGTCACTTATCTCAAAAGTTTGGATAATAACCGCTAGCTTGATTTAAAAAACGGTCAATAATATACCAGATTCTAGACAAAAACCCAGAAATATGTGATCTGAACCGGGGCTTTTTTCTTTATTAGCGATTCATATCCGCTTAACTTTGATTCAGTACAGTGTTGAACAGCCCAATTCGTAGGACTCTAAAAAAGTATCACCTGCGAGTGGCGAACCAAATCTCCCGCAAAATAACAAAAGTGGATTGACAACTTAGGCAATTCATTGCTGAATGGTGCTCGCTTATGTCTCATATTGGTGCACAGACAAACAATTGCACCAATAAGGTGCGCCCGGAGATCATTTTGGTGCAAAAACCAAATTAAGCAAAACCGAAAAACAAGTAAATCATTGAAATTAATGGAATAATTTTTTTGGCACGTTTTTGGCTATAGATAAATCAGCATCGATTAATGCACTTATAGACATTAATCAATGCTAGTTTCAACCGAATCGAGCTAATACCGAATTAATAACACTGGAGGTTATCCAAGATGTCAGTAGAAAATGTACTATCCCTGATCCAAGAGAACGAAGTTAAATTTATCGACTTACGTTTTACTGATACAAAAGGTAAAGAGCAGCATATCTCTATTCCTTCTCACCAAGTTGATGCAGACTTCTTCGAAGAAGGCAAAATGTTTGACGGCTCTTCAGTAGCTGGTTGGAAAGGCATTAACGAATCTGACATGGTAATGATGCCAGACGCAGCATCTGCTGTACTGGACCCATTCACAGAAGACGCAACACTAAACATCCGTTGTGACATCCTTGAGCCTGCAACAATGCAAGGCTACGACCGTGACCCACGCTCTATCGCTAAACGTTCTGAAGAGTACCTACGTTCTACAGGTATCGCAGACACAGTTCTAGTTGGTCCAGAGCCAGAATTCTTCCTATTTGACGACGTTAAGTTCTCAAACGACATGTCTGGTTCTTTCTTCAAGATCGATGACGTAGAAGCAGCTTGGAACACAGGTTCTGACTTCGAAGGCGGTAACAAAGGTCACCGTCCTGGCGTTAAAGGCGGTTACTTCCCAGTAGCTCCAGTAGATTCATCTCAAGACATCCGTTCAGCAATGTGTCTAGTAATGGAAGAGATGGGCCTAGTTGTTGAAGCTCACCACCATGAAGTAGCAACTGCGGGTCAAAACGAAATCGCTACTCGCTTCAACACGCTAACAGCGAAAGCTGATGAAACTCAAATCTACAAGTACGTTGTACACAACGTTGCTCACGCATTTGGTAAAACAGCGACATTCATGCCTAAGCCACTAGTTGGTGACAACGGTTCTGGTATGCACGTTCACCAATCTCTAGCAAAAGACGGCGTTAACCTGTTTGCTGGTGATAAGTACGGCGGCCTATCTGAAATGGCTCTTTACTACATCGGTGGTGTAATCAAGCACGCTCGTGCAATCAACGCGTTTGCTAACCCATCAACTAACTCGTACAAGCGTCTTGTACCTGGTTTCGAAGCACCTGTAATGCTTGCTTACTCAGCACGTAACCGTTCTGCTTCTATCCGTATCCCAGTAGTACCAAGCCCTAAAGCACGTCGTATCGAGCTACGTTTTGGTGACCCAGCAGCTAACCCATACCTATGCTACTCAGCAATGCTTATGGCTGGCCTTGACGGCATCAAGAACAAGATTCACCCAGGCGAAGCTATGGATAAAGATCTATACGACCTTCCTGCAGAAGAAGCAGCTGAAATCCCAACAGTTGCAGAATCTCTACAAGAAGCTCTAGCAGCGCTTAGCGAAGACCGTGAGTTCCTAACAGCTGGCGGCGTATTCTCTGACGATTTCATCGATTCTTACATCACTCTGAAATCTGACGACGTACAACGCGTGAACATGGCTACACACCCACTTGAGTTTGAACTGTACTACTCAGTTTAATCTCCTGTAGAGATAAGCCATTTCTTACTGCAACCTTGTAAGAATCGCTGACTAAATATTAGGCTCGCCTCGCAGGCGGGCCTTTTTTATATTCTCCCTCCCCCCGCTTCCTCGTACCATACTAGATACCAATCGTAGTAAATAACTACTCAGCCTAGCTTGTTAAAACACTCGATAACATCGTTAGGTTTTTTGATTGTAGAATAACTACTTATCGAAACTATTTTTGCCGAGCAGGGCTGCCTCGTTCTCAAGCCTTTTTCCTGCGCTATTTCTGAGCATTAACTTACTGTGATTGGCATTTAACAAAAGCCCTCAGAGGCTGTCGCGCTAAATACAATAAAACCAACGCCAAACGTGAAATCACCTAGCGGTGAAAAGAGGCTAAAGATATGAAAAACATACTGTTCCTAATCGGGTTAACAGTCGCGCTCTCGTGCTCTGCTCAAACGGTGTATACCTGGATAGATGAAGATGGCGTGCTCCACTTTAGTGATAACCCTAGCGCTCAAGATGCCGAGGCTCTTCGCCTGCCAGATGTGCAAGCTTCAGCACCCGCCCCTAAATTTGAGGCCTCAACTCCGGTTGACGCTGCTGCTTCCTCTACAACTAAAACGGCAACGCCAGCCAAAACTCAGGCAGAAACCGAAACCACAAAGCGCGAGGTTCCTACTCAATTAGCCCTCACCATGTTGACTCCAGTTCATGATCAAACCATTCGTAGTAATCGCGGCTTAATCCCGATTCAGATAGAACTCAACCGAAAACTTGGTATTGGGGAGCAATTACAATTGATGCTTGATGGCCGTCGATATGGCGCCCCACAGACCCAGCCTATTTGGGAATTAAAAGGTATCGATCGAGGTACTCACACCATTGCAATTCAAGCACATAGAAGCGGCAAGCTTATTGCATCTACTAGTCCAGTCACCGTGTATTTACATCGAGCGACGCTCAAGTAGGCCAATGTGTTAAAAGAGGCCAAATAACCTCTACTTTTCACCTAATCGAAGCAGCTTTCAGCGACTCTAATGAATTATCTTTAGCTTCTGGTTGATATGCGCCATACTTGAACTTAGCCACGCACCAATTTGGTGCAGTGAGAAAAACACCAGTTCAAGGACGAAATAGTGAATCGATCAGCCAAAAGCGACAGCATAGATACACATCATCTTTCCAGCGCCATTCTCGACAATATGGTGACTTCGACATTGATGCTCGATGAGCAATTGTATGTCCGATACGCCAATCCGGCCGCTGAGCAGCTCTTTTCACAGAGCGCACGACGCATCGTTGATCATCCACTGAGCCAACTTATCCAACACGCTTCACTTGATTTGGCACTGTTGACGCAACCGCTACAAAGTGGCCAGAGCATTACCGACAGTGACGTTACCTTCGTTGTTGATAACCGCCCACTGATGCTTGAAGTCACGGTTAGCCCAATATCTTGGCAGCGAGAGACGCTGTTATTGGTTGAGATGCGCAAGATAGACCAGCAAAGACGCCTTAGCCAAGAGCTCAACCAACATGCACAACAACAAGCGGCTAAGTTGCTGGTACGCGGGTTAGCACATGAGATCAAAAATCCACTCGGTGGCTTAAGAGGTGCGGCGCAGTTACTTGGGAAAATGCTTCCTGATCAGTCTCTTAATGAATATACGCAGATCATTATTGAGCAAGCCGACCGCTTAAGAGCATTAGTCGACCGTCTGCTTGGCCCACAGAAGCCGGGGACTAAATCAGAAGAGAACCTTCACCAGATACTTGAGAAAGTCAGGCAGCTCGTAGAGCTCGAATCGGGTTCAACGCTCGCCATCGAAAGGGATTACGACCCGAGCCTACCGGACATCTTGATGGATTCGGCACAGGTTGAACAAGCGATGCTCAATATCGTGAGCAATGCAGCGCAGATTCTAAAGACTCAAGATTCTGGCAAAATCACCATTCGCACCAGAACGGTGCATCAAGCAAATATTCACGGGCAGCGACACAAACTCGCGGCTCGTATTGAGATCAGCGATAACGGTCCGGGCATCCCCGATGATTTAAAAGACACGCTGTTTTACCCAATGGTCAGCGGACGAGAAGGTGGAACAGGGCTGGGGCTATCGATTTCTCAAAACCTGATCGATCAACACAATGGGAAAATTGATGTTGAAAGCTGGCCAGGCAACACCACATTCACGATTTATCTACCGATTTAGGTCATAAGAACCTCGCTATTGGACAGCGAGATGAAAGGCTTAGCTCGGTAACACAAAGATTAAGACATCATAAAAACAACAATGATTATCACAATAGATTTGGCTGTAAAGGAATTGAATTATGAGTAAGGGATACGTTTGGGTCGTCGATGACGACAGCTCTATCCGCTGGGTAGTAGAGAAAACACTTTCATCTGCGGATATTAAGTGTGAAACATTTGCTGATGCTGAGAGCGTGTTGCTTGCGCTTGAGCGCGAGACACCGGACGTATTGGTGTCTGACATTCGCATGCCCGGCATTGACGGGATTGAGCTGTTGCATCAGGTTCATCAACGCTCTCCCGACCTGCCCGTGATCATTATGACCGCGCACTCAGACCTTGATGCGGCGGTGAATGCTTATCAAAAAGGCGCCTTTGAATATCTTCCAAAGCCGTTCGATATTGATGAAACACTGACTCTAGTCGAACGAGCGATCGCGCACAGCCAAGAGCAGAAACGCGAACAAGCCAGTGAGGTCGCTGAAGACACCAACGCGCCAGAAATCATCGGTGAAGCACCGGCAATGCAGGAGGTTTTCCGAGCGATTGGCCGTTTGTCTCGCTCATCCATATCCGTGCTGATCAATGGTGAATCGGGTACCGGTAAAGAATTGGTCGCTCACGCTCTGCATCGTCACAGCCCAAGAGCTAAGAAGCCCTTCATTGCCTTGAACATGGCAGCAATCCCCAAAGATCTGATCGAGTCTGAACTGTTTGGCCACGAAAAAGGTGCCTTTACCGGTGCTAACAGCGTTCGCCAAGGACGCTTTGAACAAGCCAACGGCGGCACGCTTTTTCTTGATGAGATCGGTGACATGCCACTCGATATCCAAACTCGCTTGTTGCGTGTACTTTCTGATGGTCAGTTCTATCGTGTCGGCGGTCACTCTGCAGTTAAGGTAGACGTTCGTATCGTTGCCGCAACCCACCAAGATCTTGAGCGCTTAGTGCATGAAGGCGACTTCCGTGAAGACCTTTTCCACCGACTCAACGTTATCCGAATCCATATCCCGGCACTTCGCGAACGTAAACAAGACATTGAAAAGCTGACTCATCACTTCCTAGCATCCGCCGCCGAAGAGCTCGGTGTTGAAGTGAAGACACTGCATCCTGAGACCATTTTGAAGCTCAACCAGCTCAATTGGCCGGGTAACGTGCGTCAGCTTGAAAACATTTGTCGTTGGCTTACCGTGATGGCCAGCGGCAGCGAAATTCTTCCTTCAGACCTGCCACCAGAGCTGCTAGAAGAAAAAGTGGTGACCACCTCAGGAACTGGAGATAACTGGCAACAACTGCTCGCTAATTGGGCAAAGTGTGCGCTTGATTCAGGAGAAAAAGAGCTGCTAACTTATGCTCTGCCAGAATTTGAACGTATACTGCTAGAAGCTGCACTCCACCACACTAATGGTCATAAACAGGATGCAGCTAAGGTTTTGGGATGGGGAAGAAACACCCTAACTCGTAAACTCAAAGAACTGTACTAGACCTTATATGATTCTCGATGCAGCTACTTTTTAACCAAAAAAGTGTCGCTTGGTTTGAATAGTGTCGGTACAATTACAGTACACTATTCACCAAAGTTGTAGCTAAAGATGTCTTTGAAAACACAAATTACTTTGAGAACCGCAGTGGTTCTGCCATTCGTGATGATTTTTCTGTTCACTATGGGTGTAATGGTTTTCACTCAAAAGCTAAGCTACAAAGAGATGGTGAGTGATGTTAGTGCACGCCAGCTGACATCACTGACTGACAATGTTCATCAAAGCCTGTCTAATTTTTTAGAAAAGCCATTTCACGCCAACCTCTCGCTCAGCCATAACATCGGCTACCACCATCTTTATCAAGCAGGCAATCTTAGTAAGGTCCAAGACTATATTTTTTATACGTTTTCAGACCATTACACTGCTGTACCTCAACTCGATGCGATCGGCTTTGGTTCTGAAGATGGTAACTACGTCGGTTTCCGCAAAGAAGCCAACAAAGGCTACACCTTGATGGTGCAAGACGAACGCACCAATGATCAGCTGGTCATTTACCGTGGCAGCAAAATTAGTGAAGACATTCGATCGGTGATTTCAGGTTACGATCCTAGAATCCGTCCTTGGTACACACCCATTGCGACACAGAAAAAACCGTTATGGTCACCAATTTATGCCAATGCTGACGAACGTCAAGAAATCACCTTATCTGCTCTAGCGCCTATCTATGATGATAATGAATTCAAAGCCGTCGTAGTCAGCGACATCAAAATCAATACCTTCAATGCGTTTCTCAGAAAGCTCAAAGATAGAACGGATGCCTCTGTTTACATCATCGATAAGCAGCAACGCTTGGTCGCGCACTCAGGCGGAGACAGTGTCGTTTCATGGGGCACAGGACAAACCAACAAAGGGCAACGCAAACTAGCAACAGAGAGTGCTAATCCAGTCATACGTGAGAGTGCTAGCTACGTAGAGCAATTCCACCTAATCGAGAATTTGGGCGAGCAGCGCTTTAGTTTTCGCCTAGACAACGAACGATACTTCAACCAGATCACCCCTTATGAAGATGAGCACGGCATCACTTGGTTTATTGGTATGTCGATCCCTGAAAGCAACCTACTCGGTGAATTACCTGAAAACCAAAGAAACAGTTGGTTGCTCGGGCTAGCGCTGAGTTGCATTGGTGTCATTGCTGGGTTAATTGCCTTTAATCGCGTAACCCAACCCATCACTTCAACAGCGGATGCGGCAAAGCGTCTTGCTAAAGGCGATTGGGACACGAGCATGCCAAAGACAGGGTATATCTATGAAACCAGCATGTTGGTGGCGTCATTCAATGAAATGGCCAACAACTTAAAGGCTTCCTTTCAAGCATTACAGTCTCAGCTTACCTATGACTCATTAACCAAGCTATACAGCCGCGAAGGCTTTATCGACGCTGCCAAGAAAAACCCTGCAAACGAAAAAGGCACACTTTATTTAGTGGGTATTGATCGCTTCCGAGACATCAATGACAGCCTTGGTCATTACAATGGCGACCAGCTACTTATCATTGCGGCCGCTCGTTTAAGAGGCACACTGCCATCCGAATACCTACTAGCTCGCACTGGTGGTGATGAGTTTGCCATCTACGCGCCAAACGTAACGCAAAGCGATGATGTTCAGCTGCTGACTAACCGCTTACTTCAAACCTTCGCTTCCCCATTTTCAATGGAATCGGAAAGCGTGGTGATTAAGGTATCGATGGGGATAGTGAATGTCTCGAATCTTCACGACATTACACTCCTACTACGCAGTAGCAGCATTGCATTGAGCAATGCGAAACAAGACAAAACCAGTGTCTGTATTTATAGCCTTGAAATGGGCAAAGCATCGAGACATCGCACCAAGATGTTAGCGCGGATGAACCGAGCGATTGAGCTTCAACAGTTCGAACCGTTTTATCAGCCTATTATTGATCTGGAATCTGGCTCGACCATAGGAGCAGAAGCTTTAGCTCGCTGGATAACGGATGAAGGGGTGATCTCGCCACTCGAGTTCATTCCTCTCGCGGAAGAGAGCGGGCTCATTGACGATATCGGAAAACAAATTCTGCATAAGTCGTGTCGAGATACAGCCATCGCGATTGAGTCAGGAAAATGGAGCAAGGACTTCTCGATTCACGTCAACCTGTCGGTCGTTCAGCTAAGCGAAAGTGGCTTTGTGGAACAAGTAAAAGGCACGTTGCGAGACACAAATCTACCAGCAAGCAACCTGACACTAGAGATCACCGAATCACGCATCGTCGACAACGACCCGATCATCATCGATAACATGCTGACTCTAAAAGCACTAGGGATATCAATTGCGATTGATGACTTTGGTACCGGCTATTCGTCACTGGCTTATTTACACAAACTGCCATTTGATTGCTTAAAGATCGATCGCAGCTTTGTCAGCAAACTTGATAAAGAGAACCTAGATAGCTCCATCGTCGCGGCCATCGTTAACATCACTAAGGGCTTCAAAGTAAGCTTGGTGGCAGAGGGCGTTGAAACACAGCAACAGGCTGAACTTCTCAAGCAGCTGCAGTGCCCGCTTGCTCAAGGCTTCTTATACAGTCGCCCAGTTCCGTTTGACCAATGGCCTACCGACCTCATCAACTCCAAGCAAAGTGCCAAGGTCAAACAAAATACCACTGAGAGTCTCACCTAAACCAGGCAGAAATCGAATGAGTCAGATACAAAAATGCCAGCATGATGCTGGCATTTTTTATTGTTCTATTCTCTATCGAGCGATTAGATAACGCGAGAGAATTGCTGCTGGCGAGCCTTTGCACGTAAGTATTTATCAAAACACATACAGATGTTACGGATCAGCAAGCGGCCACGCAGAGTAACGCGGATTTCTTTGTCATCGACTTCAACCAAATCATCGTTGATGAAGGTTTGTAGAAGCTCTAAATCTTCTTTGAAGTAGCGATTAAAGTTAACCGAGAACTCAGATTCGATCATTGTTTTATCAAGCTTGAAGTTACAAATCAGCTGCTTGATCACTTCACGACGTAGAAGGTCGTCACTGTCTAGAGCAACACCTTTCCAAAGTGCATGACGCAGGTCATTCACCTGAGCGTAGTACTTCTTCAGCTCTTTCTGATTTTGTGCGTAAGCATCACCAACCATAGAAATCGCAGAAACACCGAAACCAATTAAGTCAGCTTCACCTTGGGTGGTGTAGCCTTGGAAGTTACGATGCAGAATACCTTCACGCTGTGCTACGGCTAGCTCATCTTCAGGTAGTGCGAAGTGATCCATACCAATGAACTGGTAACCCGCTCCCGTTAGCGTCTCGATGGTATCTTGCAAGATAGCCATTTTCTCTTTCGCTTCAGGTAGATCTTCGTCTTTAATCTTACGCTGCGCCGCAAACAGCTGAGGCATGTGTGCGTAGTTAAATACAGATAAACGGCCCGGTTTCATCTCTAACACTTGCTTCAATGTTTCAGCGAACAAAGCTTGAGTCTGCTTTGGTAGGCCGTAGATCAAATCCAGGTTAGTTGAACGGAAGCCTAGCTCTTTCGCTCGTTTAACCATCGCAATGATGAACTCTTCATCTTGCTCACGGTTAACCAGTTTCTGCACTTCTTTATTGAAGTCTTGCACGCCAATGCTCAGGCGGTTGAAGCCTTCGTTACGCAGGTGGTCAAGTACGTCTAGCTCAATCTCACGCGGGTCAACTTCAATACTGATTTCAGCGTCAGCGGTGAAGTTAAACTCTTCACGCAAAATACTCATCAAACGAGTGATTTGTGTTTTGGTCAAGAACGTTGGCGTACCACCACCGAAGTGCAATTGCGTCACTTCACGGCCATTCAATAAAGAGGCGCGTTGGCGGATTTCATGTTCAATCACATCAAGGTACTCATCCGCTTTATGCGAGTGACGAGTAATGACTTTATTACAACCACAGTAGTAACAAAGCTTGTGGCAGAACGGGATATGCACGTAAAGAGAGAGTGGACGCTCAGGATATTGAGTACACGCCATGTCGTAATCAGCGACGGTAAACGCTTCATGAAACTCCAACGCAGTTGGGTATGAGGTGTAACGAGGTCCCGAATAGTTGTACTTGTTTAAGATCTCTTGATCCCAAACGATTTGCTGATTCGTTGTTACTGGCTTGCTCGACATAGCGGTATTTCCAATTTAGATCCGCGAGAACCTAAGGTCTCTCAAATCATTTTACATACATTAAAATATAGACGGGTTATTTTGCCACACGACCTGTAAGGTCGTTCCAAGACAAAATCAATTTTTTAGACAAAAACTCAGAACTGCTAGCTTGATCACTAACAAAGCGTCGGGATTAACGAGACGCAAAAGGTAAGAAGGCTCATTTAACACTATCTATAAAGATAAGGTGCCTCAAGAACACCCTGTATTAAACAAGCCTCTATTTTAAATAGTCTTAGCGACTAGATCATCTGAATGTTGATTTGGTTGTTGAGAGGTTTAACCTTCTCTTGCAACCTTTTCAGATCTTCAATGACCGCATCATTCAAGCGAGTCTCTGCCTTATGGCGCGTGAGATTCTGCTGCATGCGCTCTTTCTTCGTCAGTTCCTGTCTTGCCTCTCCGCGAGCCATATCTTTTACGATATGGTACAGCTCAGAAAGAGCAGGATACTCAGAATCAAAATCGACACGCTCATCACCCTGAACATTATCCATAATGATACACACTCGGATACTGATCTCAGGTAAGTCACATTGCCCTTGAATGCCCGCTAAGCACAAAGTATTTACGTTTTCGTAAATCGTCGCGTTGCGTTTTTCAATGGCTAGTGCTTGATGCTGCTTTTGCAACTCCGTCTGCTTCTTCACTTGAAGTAGAAGGTAACCTGCGTAAGAGCCCAAGCCGAGAATGATAATTCCACCAGCAATTGCTAATAAGGTTACGTTCACTGGCTATTAACCTTTAAAGCTGTCTAAATCGAAATCTTCGAATTGAGATAGCAAGTCTTCGTCAGAGCTCGCTTTCTTCTTAGAGGCAACCGGTGCTTCTTCGAAGATCTCTTCTTCATCGTCTTCTGGCTCTAGTAGACCTAAGCGGCCCATTAGGTGTTCGATACGATCAAGTTTCTCATCAACAAACTTCTGTAGACCAGCACCTAGGTTTTCACCATTTTCGATACGATCTAGGAGTGTGTTCAGTTGAGCGTCATTCTCAAGCATCTCTAACTCTTGTTCGTTAGATAGCTTGCGCTCTTGTTTAGTCGGCTTCTTCGCTGGTTCAACGATCAGCGGAATTTTTATCTTGCTGCCTAAACGTGGATCACGAGCTTGTGCAGCTTTACGCTGTTTTGCTTCGCTACCATCTGAGTGACGGCTGCCAGACTTAAGGCCTTTACGCTTTTTAACACGCTTACGTTCACGACCTTCAACATCAGATTCACTACGGTTACGAGTAACCATAGGCTCCGGAGCGCCAAGTGCCCCCGGCTTTCTTGATTTCTTACTACGACCCATTACTGCACTTTCCTCAGTAAAATTACATCATTTCCAAAAAATTCTAGTTCGAGCTTATCCCGCTCTGCCAAAAACTGGAATGTTTGACGACTAAAGAAGACGACATGTGTCGGGTCATTCTTGTAGTGCCAACCAGCAAACGCGTCTACGTCTATTACTAGTTTAGTCATAAGACCAATCCAGCCCTTGGGTTTAACTAAATTCAACCATTGCTGCCACACTTTGTCTGGGTGATAAAGATGCTCTATCACCTCCGTGGCAGTCATAAAGTCATACGTTTTTTCCAACACAGAGGGTTCTGGGTGGTAATAGATATCGTACAACTCCATGGTGTGTCCGGCTTCTTCTAACATAATAGATAGCGTAGGGCCTGGGCCACAACCAAAATCCAACCCGTGTGAGTTAGATGAAATTTTGTCTGTTAGTGGATCCGCGATGCGAGATAAAAAGCGGCGATAGCCTGCATCACTAGGATCGTTCTCATGGAGATCATAGTGTGCTTTTTCTTCTTTTGCTTCTAACCTTTGTTCAGGTTTAACAAATACCAGTTCACATTGCTGACACTGCAGATAGGCTCTGCGTTTGTCTTCAAAATAGTGATTCACGCCTTGGTGATGGCATAAGGGACAAGTATACATAGCACATCCTTAAACAGGGATGCGAAACATACCAGAAACTGAGTTTATAGTGGAGAGGTATTGGGTGTTTTTTCATCAAATCAATAAAAAAAGCGATAGGAAAACCTATCGCTCTCTAAATCTGCCTATATCGGCCAAAATTTGCATACTCAACTTGGTACACAAATCTCCATTTGTTATTGGTGCTTTCCATGCCAAATTTGTTTGTTGTTCATCGTCCTGATGAGTTTTGGCTATCCTTTTCTAACACCTTGTTGCTGGGCTGTCCTAGCCTGATCCATTTCTGTCTATACCGTTAGACTAGATGATCATCCATATCTAAGTCAGCTCCTAGCTGATGGCGGTTACTTTACCGTGTAACAAAAAGACTACAAGAGTGCGACTTCACACTTTTGTACACAAATCGATCACACATTGATAAATCAGACATAAACACAAAACGCATTAATAAAACCAATACAAAAGAAAACGCCCCGACCATTACTGATCGGGGCGTCTCTTCAATCTCGCTCGAACGTACATTCCTTTACTCTGGCTAAGAGCAAGAAACCGACAAATTAGTGTAAACCACCAACGTACTTCGATAAGGTATCAATATCAGCGTCTGTTAACTTTTTAGCTACATCACGCATCATCGCATTCATGTCGTTATTACGGTCACCATCGCGGAATTTTTCAAGTTGAGCCTTGATGTAATCTGCGTGCTGACCTGAAATCTTAGGGAAACCAGAAAGTTCGGTACCATTACCACGAGGGCCATGACAAGCAATACACGCCGTTACGCCGCGTTCTGCGTTACCCGCTGTGTAAAGAACCTTACCTTCATCTACTACATTTTCAGGAGTAGAGTTACTAGAGATAGGTAGAGAGGCGTAGTATGCCGCTAGGTCAGCCATATCTTCTTCAGATAAAGGCATCGCCATTGCACCCATTACAGGTTCGTAACGACCTTGCTTACCACCACTTGTCATACCTAGCTTAAGCTCTTTTAACTGCTTCTCTAGATACTTCTCATGTTGACCAGCCAGCTTAGGGTACTGAGTGATCAGGCTGTTGCCGTCAGCACCGTGGCAGGCAACACATGTTTGTGATTTGGCTTTACCAGCTTCAATACTACCTTGAGCCCATACTGAGCAGCTGGCTAAAAGACTCAAAATTAGCGCTAATTTCTTCATGACATTCCATTATAATTATCAAGCTTCCAGTACCACTCTATGTTGCCACTCATGGTACAATAGGCGACCTTATGCCGAGCACGGTTATTTTACACAAATTCACAAAAAAGTAATCAATCGACTACACAAAGTCGAGATGGAGTTAACAGTGAGCGTAAAAATTCATTATCAAAACACGCATTTCATTACCAGTGCACCTGATATTCGTCATTTACCAGAAGACGAAGGGATCGAAATTGCGTTTGCAGGACGCTCCAATGCTGGTAAATCTAGCGCGCTAAATCGCGTTACAAACCAAAAAAGCTTGGCGAAAACCAGTAAAACACCCGGTCGAACTCAGCTAATCAACCTATTTAAGGTAACGGACGGTTGTCATATCGTCGATTTACCTGGATATGGCTTTGCTCAAGTACCACTTGAGATGAAGAAAAAATGGCAGAAGTCGCTAGGTGAATACCTACAACGACGTGAAAGCCTGAAAGGTTTAGTGGTATTGATGGATATCCGTCACCCAATGAAAGACCTTGACCAACAAATGATCTACTGGGCTATCGATAGCCGCATCCCAGTACAGGTTTTGTTAACAAAAGCAGACAAACTGAAAAGTGGTGCGCGTAAAGCACAGCTACTGAAAATCCGTAACGATGCAAAATCTTTCGGTGGTGATGTTGCGGTTGATGTCTTCTCTTCAATGAAGGGCATCGGCGTTGACCAACTGCGTGCCAAGATGGATGAGTGGTTTGCGCCTGCGCTTGCTGATCAAATCATTGATGAGTTAGCAGACGAAGAGCACAACGACTCAGAGTAGTTCCTCTACTTATCGCTATAGGTTAGAGCACTTACAACACGTGATTTAGCCTTATCAATGCCCCTCCTTATATAGGTGGGGTATTTTTTTGCCCAAAAATGAGTGAGTTAAGCCTAAGTTTTTAGTGTTAAAAATCGGATTTAGCCACTAAAACCAATAGAAGTGAACCATACTAAAAGACACATCTAAATAATCAGAACAATGAGAAAGGAATACTCATGTGGAAAATACCATTGGCCATCATTGCACTTATGTTGGTCTCACTGACAGGGTTTGCCTCTGAAGCAGAACAAGAACAAGCCCCACTGATCAATGTCGATATGACCTTAGACCTCGATGGCATGGAAAAGTACGCCCAAGATGCGAGTGAGTCTCTTGAGGTGATATCGCAATCTTTGCAGGCGATAGTCAACAACCCCAACCTAAGCGACGACCAGCAACAAGCCCTCAATCAAACCGTTGAAAGTATCAATAAGCTTGCGAGCTCCACCAAGACATCACTCAATCAACTACCACAAGCCTTAGACCAATCTCGACTCGCCTTTAAACAAACCAGTCAAATGCTGTTGGATGATGTTCAGACCAAGATCATCATTGCGCTGGCGGCCGTTATCGCCGTCATTATTATCGCTTTGACCGCTATCTATCTGCTTATCCTGAAACCAATGCAGCAAACCTTGGTAAAAGCGACCAACAATATCTCTTCAATGGCGCAATCCATCCAGATCACCGCCGAAGCTCTGAAATATAGCACCGAGAAACAACAGAAAATCATGGATTACATTGAGCATTCACCGACTCAATACACTGATAAATAAGGCGTGATCCATCAATCCTTTATCGATAACTTGTAAAATAAAAGTTATTTCAAGTGATAAAACAATCGACTTAGATACGGATTTAAATTACCAAAAGCTGATCGAATTTCAGATCTAAGGCAAATCAGGGGTTTATCACTGTGCTTGAGAAAGTGTAATAAAAGGCACTAAAAATGAGAGGTTTTACGGGGGAATGATAGGTTGGAAATATTTTTCTTTCGCACAAGAAAAAACGCCCCAGTCAAATACTGACTGGGGCGGCTGAATCAGCCTAATCCAATAACGTGAAACAAAAGGTCTGAAAGATAGAACATCTTACCTCTGTACCCTACGAGATTTAATGTACAACAATTGCTCAGAAATGAAAACAACTTTTGTAGTTTTTTTTCATGAATGTTTTATTAAAACACCTAAATTCTTATTACGACTTAACTTTATTTGAGACAAAAAAAAGCCAGTGTTTGTGCACTGGCTCATACTAATTTGCTTATTAAGGTCAAAAACTGATTAGTGGGCTTGATCCCAGTTGTCACCGTGGCCAGCTTCCGCGACAAGCGGCACTTCTAGCTCTGCAGCGGATTCCATCAATTCTTGTACTTTACTTTCAATTTCGGCTAAAGATGACTCTTCCACTTCAAACACCAATTCATCGTGTACCTGCATAAGCAGTTTTACACGACCATCGCCTTCCGCTTGAATCCACTCATCCACCAACAACATCGCTTTCTTAATGATGTCCGCTGCTGTGCCTTGCATTGGCGCATTGATCGCCGCGCGTTCAGCAGCTTTACGACGCATGCCATTACGAGATTGAATCTCAGGAAGGTGCAGTCGACGACCGTAAATGGTTTCAACGAAGCCTTGCTCTGAAGCAGCACTGCGCGTGTCTTCCATATACTGCATTACGCCAGGGTAACGCTCGAAGTAAGTGTCCATGTAGTGCTGTGCTTCGCCACGAGGAATACCCAGTTGCTTAGCCAAGCCAAAGGCACTCATACCGTAGATAAGACCGAAGTTAACGGCTTTAGCACGACGACGTTGTTCAGTGGTCACACTCTCAATATCAACACCAATGATCTCAGCAGCCGTTGCCGCGTGGATATCTTTGCCTTGTTGGAATGCTTCCAGAAGCGCTTTATCACCCGAAAGGTGCGCCATGATACGCAATTCAATTTGAGAGTAATCGACCGCTAGAATCTTCCAGCCATGTTGTGCAACGAATGCTTGGCGGATACGACGACCTTCTTCATTACGAATTGGGATGTTCTGTAGGTTTGGATCTGTTGAAGACAAACGACCCGTTGCTGTCACCGCTTGGTGATAAGACGTATGAACACGACCCGTTTCAGCGTTGATCATCTTCGGTAGTTTATCTGTGTAGGTAGACTTGAGTTTCGCAAGGCCACGATACTCAATGATCAGCTTAGGTAGCGGGTAATCAAGAGCCAGTTCTTGCAGCACTTCTTCATTGGTTGAAGGTGCGCCTGATGGCGTTTTCTTGATAACAGGCAAGCCCATTTTTTCAAAAAGGATCGCTTGCAGCTGTTTTGGTGAGTTCATGTTGAACTCTTGCTCTGCAATCTCGTAAGCTTTCTGCTCTAGCTCATCAAGACGAACCGCAATCTCTTGCGATTGAGCGCCTAGCAACATGTCGTCGATGAATACACCTGTGCGTTCAATACGAGACATCACTGGAATCAGTGGTACTTCGATCTCTTCATAAATCGCTTTTAGCTTTTCGTCTTGCTCGATGTTTTCCATTAAACGGTTATGAAGACGTAGCGTGACGTCCGCATCTTCTGCAGCGTATGGAGACGCCTCACCCAGCTCAATCTGGTTGAAAGTAAGCTGCTTCTTACCTTTACCTGCGATTTGCTCAAATGAGATGCAGCTGTGCTGAAGGAAACGCAGCGCTAGGCTATCCATATCATGCTTGCCGCCAACGCTATTAAAAACATAAGACGCTAGCATGGTGTCGTGCTTGATGCCTTTCATCTCGATACCGTAGCGCGCTAAAACGCTCATATCGTACTTCAGGTTTTGACCGACTTTAGCCTGTGCGTCATCTTCAAGAATCGGCTTAAGCTGTTCAAGTACCCAATCACGATCCAGTTGTTGAGGTGCATCTAAGTAGTCATGAGCAACCGGTACGTAAGCGGCAACGCCTTCTTCAGTTGCGAATGATAGACCAACAAGGTTAGCCACCATGTAGTCCAAGCTATCCGTTTCAGTATCAAAGGCAAACACCTCTGACGCTTTCAGTTTCTCTAGCCACGCATTAAAAGAGGCTTCATCTAGGATGGTTTCGTAGTTGCTGCGATCAATCGTCACTGCAGAGGTGTTCATTTCTACGGTAGAAGTGGTTGATGCCGTATTGCTGTGCACTGCGCCCGACTTTTCATCCGCCTCAACCACACCACTGCCACCTTCAAGTAGCTCGTTCAACCAAGACTTGAAGACCAGTTGACCATATAGCTTAATCAGCTCATCCGTGTTTGGTTGCGCTTTTACAAGCGACTCAGGTGTCTCTTCTAACTCGACGTCCAGTTTGATCGTTGCAAGCTCATAAGACATCTCAGCGTTGTCTTTATTATCAATCAGCTTCTTAGCCATGGTTTTTGAACCACGGAAGCCAAGAGCGGCAATATCATCCAGGTTTTGATACAGCTTTTCGATGCTACCAATGCCTTGCAGCAGAGCAGTCGCTGTCTTGTCACCGACACCCGGAACTCCTGGGATGTTATCGACTTTATCGCCCATCAGCGCAAGGTAGTCGATAATAAGCTCTGGTGGGATGCCAAACTTCTCAATCACGCCTTCACGATCCATTACCACGTTGGTCATGGTGTTAATCAGAGTAACGTTGTCATCGACAAGCTGCGCCATATCTTTATCGCCAGTACTAATAAGCACAGGCATACCCATCGCAGAAGCTTGAGAAGCAAGCGTACCGATCACGTCATCCGCTTCAACGCCGGGAATAGAGATAAGTGGCAAACCCATTGCACGAATCACATTGTGCAAAGGCTCAATCTGGCAACGAAGATCATCAGGCATAGGTGGACGGTTTGCCTTGTACTCTGGGTACATGTCATCACGGAACGTCTTTCCTTTCGCATCAAAAATTACCGCAATACGATCAGAAGCAAATTGACGCATCATGCTGCGCAGCATGTTAACTACACCGTAAACAGCGTTAGTTGGGATATCACCATTGCTCATTGTGCCAGGGTAAGCATGGAACGCGCGATATAGGTAAGAAGAGCCATCGATCAGAATCAATGGATTATCAGGAATACGAGCCATAATGTTTGTGTATCCAGTAAGTACAGAAATTATCTGTTAAGAATGCCACGTCTGTTGGTTGGATTCCACGTTGTCGATCTGTATCCGTTCACTCGGTTGTGTTCGTTATAATCGATTTGTTGTTATTTTTTGTTCTTAGACGCAAGCGTTCTGTGGATAACTCTGTTTATATTATTTATCCACCCTGTTGAGAACTAAGGTGAACAACTCAAAAAACACCAATAAACACCTGAAAATAAAGAATAATTTTACAGATCGAACAGATGATCAACGATCTTTTCTCGATCTTGCGTTGTGGAAAAGAATGCTGATGGCGTTTTATTCATAAAAATACGTGCCACTAAATATGCATCTTGTTGAAATGGTAGGTATAAAAAAAGCGACACCCGAAGATGTCGCCTAGCAAAAACCGGTAAAGCCATTCAAATTGAATACCACAGCTTTACCTAAAAGCTATAAATTACACTGGAAGCAATGTGAGCAATGTCGTGTCAAAAAGAACTTAGTACAAGTTCGCGAGAATTCTGTTGGGTAACCAAGTAGATACTTGAGTACTTAACATCCTTGTGAACATTTCCTCATTCCCTAAGACGAAGTTAATAATAATGATTCTCATTTAATAGTCAACACTTAAATGATAATAAATCTCATTTAATTTATAAACCGTTAACAGCAGTGCTTAATTTTGCTTCAAAAAATGGATTCTATGGTCATTAATGTCTTCTTTTTCTTCAAATTTTTCGATTAGGTAACCGTTTCTCAATAACAGACGCAACATTGCAGGGAACTGGTTACGAGACTTAACCTTTAACTGTCTGTAGCCCTGCTCTTTCGCCCACTGTTCCTGAGCGTCTAATTGCGCCTGTGCAACGCCTTTGTTCCTCGCGAGCGGTGACACGCCACCAAACCAGCTGTAAAAAGTATCTTGACCCAATTCATAGCCGATCTTAAAACCGAGCAGCACGCCAGCTTCTTCAGCCACTAAAATAAGGTTCTTTTTCCCTGCTAGCCGCTCTGAAAGAGAAGAGACGCTCTCTTTTTTAGCGAACTCAGAGATCTGCTCGACCACAGACACCACTTCTTCTAAAGAACCTTGACGTACGACAACTGACATCTTATCCATCCTCATAAACGAAAGGGCTGGCACAATGGCCAACCCTTTTACTGATCACTTAAGTGAGCTCTACACGGTTACTTTTCTTTTAAGTGCTCTGCGGCTTGTGCATTGTCTTCTGCAAGCCACTCAGCCACATCTTTAGCGAAGTAAGTAAGAATGCCATCAGCACCAGCGCGCTTAAAGCACAACAGTGATTCCATGACGGTTTCACGCTCTTTTAGCCAACCGTTTTGAATCGCTGCTTTATGCATCGCATACTCACCAGACACTTGGTATGCAAATGTCGGTGCTTGAAGTTCATGCTTCACACGACGCACGATGTCTAGGTAAGGCATGCCAGGCTTAACCATCACCATGTCCGCACCTTCATTAAGATCCATAGCAACTTCGTGAATCGCTTCATCGCTGTTCGCAGGATCCATTTGGTAGTTCTTCTTGTTACCACCTTTCAGGTTTGAAGCACTGCCGACTGCGTCGCGGAATGGACCGTAGTAGCACGATGCGTATTTCGCAGAGTACGCCATAATCTGAGTATGAATATGGCCCGCTTCTTCTAAAGCTTCACGGATCTTACCAATGCGACCATCCATCATATCTGACGGTGCAACCACGTCAGCACCTGCTTCAGCGTGTGATAATGCTTGCTTGATCAAGACTTCAGTCGTCTCGTCATTCATCACGTAACCATCTTCATCGATGATGCCGTCTTGGCCGTGAGTGGTGAACGGGTCTAGTGCTACGTCAGTAATAACGCCAATGTTTGGCACATGCTCTTTTAGTAAACGTACAGCGCGCTGCACCAAACCTTCTGAGTTATGAGCTTCAGCTGCGCATAAACTTTTAGCATCTTGGTTCACGACTGGAAATAGAGCAATCGCAGGAACACCCAGTTTTGACAGGTAATCTGCTTCCTCGAGCATGTAATCGATCGACAAGCGTTCAACACCTGGCATTGACTCGACAGGCTCTCGGCGGTCTTTACCCATCAGGATAAACATTGGGTAGATTAGATCATCCACAGACAATTGATTTTCTGCCATTAGGCGACGGCTAAAGTCGTGCTTACGCATACGGCGCATACGGCGACCTGGGAATTGACCTTGAATTGAAACAGACACTAGATTCTCCTTGCCTAGTCTAAGCACCGAAATACTTAGATATGAAAAGTGCTAAATACAGGCAAAAGCATATCACTGATGGCTCAGGACGCTAGCAGTAAAATATGAAACCCACTCAAAAATAGGGATAAATGGCAAAAAATGACCTTCTCCTCACACTGCCGTATACTCATGACAACTCAGTAAAGACCGCTTTCAGGACAAAACAATGATCGACACCCATGCTCATATTTACGCTAGTGAATTCGATGAAGACCGCGAACAAGTCGTGCAGCGCGCACTGACTCAAGGGATTGATACCATTCTGTTGCCGAACATCGATTTAGAATCTATCGAGCCAATGCTCGCGACGGAAGCTCAGTTTCCTGATGTGTGTCGTTCAATGATGGGCTTACACCCTTGTTATGTGGATGCGAATATCGAGCAAACCCTCAAAACCATTCGAGCTTGGTTTGATAAACATGACTTTATCGCGGTGGGTGAGATTGGTATCGACTTGTACTGGGATAAAACCTTTAAAGCCGAACAAGAGATGGCCTTCGTGACTCAACTGCAGTGGGCAAAAGAGCTTGATCTACCTGTGGTGATCCATACTCGTGATTCCATTGAAGAGACACTTGCCCTACTTCGTAAAGAACAAGATGGCAGCTTACGCGGGGTATTCCACTGTTTTGGCAGTAGCTTAGAGGAAGCTCAAGCGATCAACGAGCTAGGCTTTCATTTAGGTTTAGGCGGCGTATCGACCTTTAAGAACTCGGGGATGGATAAGGTGATTCCACATCTTGATATGAATTACGTCATCCTAGAGACAGATTGCCCATACTTAGCACCAACACCGAATCGCGGTAAACGCAATGAACCAGCCTACACAGAATTAGTAGCAAAACGCATCGCTGAATTGCGCGGCAAAAGCATCGAAGAGGTGAATGCAATCACCACAAAAAATGCAATCAGCTTATTCAACTTGTAAAAACCTATACAATTCAACAAAAAATGTAAGTTTTGTATATTTTGTTGAATGAACTATTAAACTAGTACAACATAAGCCGCCTGAATATCTCGACGGTAATTTATGTGTAAGCACCCCCACTTAAGGCGTAAACATCGAACTCTATGGCACAAAGTAATTGGCATCAAAGAGCTGTATAATTGCACTCAATGTGGATACCAATTGAAAGTAAGATAGATACGCAAAATCAAAGCGGCTAGCGTCGCTTTTTTGTTTGTTCAGTGGAAAGTTAGAATTTACAGTTTAGTTTGAGTTACTATCTCATTTAATATATAATCAACCGCCTGCATATGGAGGTAGTTGATTATGTGTGACCATTCACAACACTTACAACGTCAACATCGAACCCTATGGCATAAAATTTTGGGCATCAAAGAGCTCTATATATGTCAGAACTGTGGCTATCAGTTAAAGATTCGATAAACAGACATAATAAAAAAGGTTCATCGC
>NZ_JBFRNU010000056.1:0-23697 GCF_041471145.1 Vibrio sp. 10N.261.54.A5
GTGATGGAGTTCAAATTTATTGAAATTGATGTTTTTCGTATTAAACGTGGCAAAATGTCGAGATAAATTGAGTGTTTTATTACAATTTAATATTTATATGTAATTGATATATAAGAATATTTATTCTTGAGTGGCGTGGTAATATTGTGCTTATATTAAATTTAATATTTTCCTTTGTGATAACATAGTGACACAGCTGATAATTTGGCAAAAAATGGGGTGTTGACAGTAAAATTCAAATTGGCACTATAAATACACCATCCCTTCCAAATCCATCCTCTTCAATTTTATTAGCCATAACTGCGCCATAACATAACTGACCAACATGCAACCTTTTTAAGTTGGATAATCTGTTGATTTAAATCAACTTTACGACGCTTGCATATCTTCAAAGCTGTTATAGGTTAATAGGTGAGTTTCAAGGCTGCAGGCGCATTTAGGAAATATATCTACGTCAGGTATGCTGAAAGTAAGATGAACGGAAGTAGGAGAGCACATGCCAAATCTAAGTCAGAAGACCACATATCAATACATTGTAGACCTAGAAGATGAGAAGTTAGCCACAGCTCAGACAATGGAAGAACAGCTAACTATCCTCAACCACTTTAGAACGATGCGTGATGCTATCTATCAACGGGAATTAGAGTCATTTCTTACAGCACACTAGACAGATTTGTTTGCTGGCTGCGGTGGTCTTACTGGATTAACCACTCGTCGTGGTTAACCAAAAACTTACAGTAGATCTCACAGCCGAAAATCTGCGCTGGAATACTGTCTATATATACAGTATATTTCATGTGTAAAATGTAAGGATATTGATATGTCTAAAGAAAAACAGTTATTTCAATCTGCACTCGACGTAATCATTGATGGTGTGGCTGTCAGTTCGGCGGGGGAAGGTAGACAGGAAGCTGGTGTGATCTTGTTGGAAGGATTACTAACTAAATACGGCCATTTGGTAGACGATGAAAAACAAAAAGCCATCCGTTCAATCATTGGGATGGCTGCTGAAGTGGATAGTCCAATATTCAGGTTATAGCATGGAGAGTTGTTGTTTTAGCTCTGCTCTGTGTTCTGGTGCTAGCGCTTTTACCATATTGAAGGCGAGCTGCGAGGTGGTTTTAGCACTAGGGCTAAGTGAATGGCTAAAAGACAAATTCATCACAAACGAGTGGCCACATTCAGGGTCACTGCAAGAGCAATATAAATCTGCGTACTTAGCACT
Organism: Vibrio sp. 10N.261.54.A5; assembly: GCF_041471145.1. Classification (NCBI taxonomy): domain Bacteria; kingdom Pseudomonadati; phylum Pseudomonadota; class Gammaproteobacteria; order Vibrionales; family Vibrionaceae; genus Vibrio; species Vibrio sp. 10N.261.54.A5. Next base: position 1,226 of record NZ_JBFRNU010000056.1, read on the forward strand.
TATTCTGTTTGATTTCTGGATGCGGCTTTTTTCACCGCATTCGGGGCAAAACACTCTCATAACAATGACCTAGCTGAACTGACTGACAGTTCAATATTAAGCCATAAACTGTGTTTTTGTACAGGTTTATGAGTTTTCCCCGGTAGTAACATCAAACTTTAGATGTAGGCTTTTTATGTTTCTGATTTCCGGGTCATTGTTCACTTCATCCATAATCAGTTCGCAAACAGGTATGATCTCGTCTTTGGCGTATTCACTACCAATTTTGATTGGGTCGCCTAAGCTGGTTGTCCCTTGTGGAATAATGCCAGCCTTACCCACTGGGAAACGATGCCCCACTAAGATGTCTTGCGCTGTAATATTCTTGATGCGTTCAAATTCATCTTTCGTTGCAATGTCACCTACAGGGATTAGCTGAATACCTTTCTCTGCACCTCCGGGAATGTTGACGAACATACTACGGAAGTTACCAACGCCTTTAGAGCTGGCGATCTTGTCTTTCAACATCTTTTCGTCATCATCACTCAAGTTTGGGTCAGTCGCATAGAAGATAAAACCCATATGAGCACCGTTCTTGTAGTATCGGCGACGAAATAGTGTGGCGTCTTTGTTTAGTAAACTGCTTTGTAAGCTGCCCAAATAGTCAGGTAAGCCATAAATCTGTTGTTGTAAGTCTTCTTGGGGTAAGAAAATAATGTCATTCGCCTTATAGACACGTTGCTTGTTGTCACGCTCAAGTAGCACAAAGTCACCGTTTTTACGTCGGCGTAAGTACATCGTTGGTAAAGGGAACAAACGAACAACACGCTTGAAGTGATCGCGGATTTTTAAAAAAGCAGCGTCACCAAAAGTGAAGTAGTTATTGCAAAAAGATTGAATCTGCCGACGTCTGGCACCTCCGCCAGTGGTGAAACGAGCAGCAACATAGTTTGCACGAGCCTTTAAAAGTGAACCATGATAGGCGTTTGCGCGTGAAGTCTCTGCCAAACCTTGTCGTGAGATTGGCGGTTCCCAATAGTCGTCGGAGTCGTTGTAGAACAATTCAGAGTAAGACGTCATCCAACTGGTTGAGTCGATTGCTTCTGGCGAAGAGTCAATGTGATAAACAGACTCTGCATGTTGTTCTTCTTGCTTAACTAGTGTTTCTGTTGTGTCGGTCATGCTGCAGTGGCCCAAGTTGATTTGGTTGGAGTATCGTGATCTAACGGTTCGTTAATGATGGCGTGTGAAATAGCCCAAAACGCATCGGCGTGGCCTGTTGTTTCACTTCGCTCTGCTTTAAAGGTCATAGCGTTACCGCTATTGGTTGGTACTCGCTTAATAGCCATGAATGCCATAGCAATGTCTTTGTGTTCGGCATCAAACTGCAGGCGCTTGGCTTCTACAATGTCGATCATCTTCATCACAAGGCGATTCTTGTTTTCGTTGCTGTAATGTATGGCGTGGGCTTCACGTGGGTGTTTTTTCTTGATTAAGTCCCAGACACCGCCGCCAATCCCCGTAGTGTCAACGCCTATGTAAGTGACTTTGTAGCGTTTAAATACCTTTTCAATTTCACTTACGTGGTACTGGAAGTTAAGGCCTTTCCAGTAGTGTTTCTCTAAAACACGGAATTTCTCACCTGCAACTGCAGGCGGGGCTATGACGACTAAGCAAGCATTGTCACGGGTGCGGCTAGGGTCATAACCAAGCCATACTTCACGCCCGGCAAACGGTGATTTTGTTTTTGGTTTGAAGTCTTGCCAGTGGGCAGAGTCAACCATACCTTTTTCGAGATCAGAGAATTTGAATACAGATAAAGAGCCGTCGACGAAGACACACATAAACAGGTTGTCGAAATCGTCTTTACTGTATTCGTCCTGCAGTTCTTCAATATCAAATAGGTCACAACCGCCTGCAGCAGCGTCTTCGATAGTAACGACATAACGCCACTGCTTATCAGGACAAGGCACACCTCCATCGCGGTATTCATCGAATGTAGGAAACTCAATCTTAGCGCGTGAATCTCTCCCTTTTCGCCATTGGTCGCCCGTCCAAAATGGGTACGCCTGGTGCATTTTCGATGATGGGGTCGAAAAGTAGGTTTTACGCCATTTCTTATGGGTAGCCATTGCCGAAGCGAGTTTGTTTAGTTCGTCAAACTTCGGTATCCAGAAGTATTCATCAACATACACATGGCCGTGGTAACTTTGCGCGGTTTTGCTGTTGGTTGATAAAAAGCGAAGTTCAGCACCATTAGAGAGAATGACCGGGTTCCCGGTCAGCTCTATGTCTAAGAACTCTTTTGCAATAGCAATGATGTAGCTGCGAAAAACTTCCGCTTGAGCGCGTGACGCTGACAAAAAGATTTGATTGTCACCAGTTAGAATCGCATCTTCTAAAGCTTCACCACTGAAATAGTAGGTTGCACCAATCTGGCGGGATTTAAGAATGTTACGAATACGCTGTTTGATGTTGTTGCGCATTACGTGTTGATAGGCGAAAAGCGAATCGTGCCACGTGGCAAAGTCTTCTTCACTCAGTTCGCTAATGTCATTCTTTTTGCCTTTACGTTTCTTATTCGATTTTGAGTTGCTGCCAGATTGCTGATCACCACGGTTACTTTTGTTCTCGTGTTTTTTGTTGCCAGCATTTAAAGGCTGTTCACCTTGCTGCCTTTCTTGTGCCCTTTGTTTCTTCAAAGCTGCGTGATGCTTGATAAGCCTATCGAGCATGTCTAGCTGGTTCTTGCTTGGGTCTTCCAACTCGAGCAACGTTTGAATGCGGTTAGCTATTGCTTCATCAATAGTTTGTTCACGCAACATATCGCGCCAACCGAATTTATCTGCCCAGTAATAAATGATGCGCTCATTATTCAGGTTCAGTTCGGTAGCGATTTCACGTGGCGTCCAAGCTTTCAAATAGAGTGCTCGGGCGGCTTGTCGTACTTCGGGAGAATATGCCATAAGCGCATCATACGCCCCGAAATCTCGCAAATGACTAACTTAAATTCGGATGAATTCGGATATGGGCTAAATCCGAATTTCTAGGAATTGAAGTGGCTGAAACCACCTATTCAAAGGCGTATTGTTTGCCGTGACCGAGATTTATTTGACGTGATTTAACTAGGCAAACGACAAACATGAGCAAAACCAGTGATTGGAAAATTGTTGCAACTGAGGGGGCTACTGTAGATGGTCGCCAAATAACTGCAGCATGGATTAAAGACATGGCATCGCTGTATTCAACTTCTGAGTACACCGCGATGATCTGGCCTGAACACGCACGTTCTCACTGGAATGTGTTTGAGGGTAAAAACTGGGGTGTGGTTGAAGAACTAAAAGCCGAAAAGAAAGACGGCAAGTTGAGACTATTCGCCAAGATTACGCCAAACCAATATTTGCTTGATGCTAACCAAGATGGACAAAAGCTATTTACATCTATTGAGCCTAATCCTGATTACAAGGGCGAGGGGCGATGTTACCTGATGGGCCTAGCTGTGACTGACTCCCCAGCATCTACAGGAACAGACCGCCTTGAGTTCTCACGCAAGCAAGGTGAAGTGACCAAGATTGAATGTAGTGATCTTGAAGAGTTAGACGTGTCCGAATGCTTCACAACAAATCCTATCTCTAAGTTTTTCTCAGATTTGGCAAAACATTTCCAATCTGGCGGGGCACTGCCAGAAATTACACCTGTAGAGCCTGAACCAGAGGACATTGACGTGACTCCAGAGCAACTAGAAGCACTATTTGATAAAAAATTTAGTGCCTTAAAAACCGAGCTGAAAGATGAACTCAAACAAGAGTTTTCGCAGCAAAACCCAGAACCAGAGCCGGAAGTAAATACAGGGGCAACTGTTGAACAGTTCTCTGCAGCTTTGGATGACAAGCTAAACCCACTGGTAGAAACAGTGAACGGTTTGGTATCGAAATTTAACAAACTTTCACAAGAAGTGCCGGGACAAGAGCCGGGTGGTGAGGGTGCGAGTGACAAAATGGAAGGAGTATTTTAATGCTGAATGCTGTTTCAACGAAATACTTAGCGGAGTTCAGTTTATCCGTAGCTCAAGCCGCTGGTTTAGATGTCCCTTATGGAACGTTTAACATCACACCACCGATGGAAACTGCTCTACGTCAGGCAATCTTAGAGTCTCATGAATTCTTAAACATGATCTCTCTGTTACCTGTGCAGCAGATTAAAGGTCAAGTGGTAGATGTTGGTAATGATGGTCTTTCTACAGGTCGTACTTCATCAGGTCGTTTCAGTCGTGAAATGGGCCAAAGTGGTAATACCTACGAACTGACTAAAACGGATTCTGGTGCTCATATTCTTTGGGAAACCATGACCCAATGGGCGAACTCAGGGAAAAAAGGCGAATGGTTGAAACTAATGCTAAACGCGATTTCTCGTGTGTTTGCATTGGATATTCTCCGTGTAGGTTTCAACGGTACATCAATCGCAACGCCTACTGACCCAGATGCTAATCCACTAGGCCAAGACGTAAACAAGGGTTGGCTTACAGTTGTAAAAGAGAAGAAAGCTAGTCAAGTTTTGGCATCTGCGAAGCTAGACCCTACTGGTGCAGCAGCGGATTCGTACAAAAACCTTGATTCGTTGGTACAAGACCTAATCAACACAACTATTGCTCCAGAACATCGCCAAGACCCTGATCTTGTCGTGTTAGTTGGTTCTGATTTGGTCGCGGCTGAACAACATCGTTTGCTAGAAGCGGCAAATTCACCGACAGAACATAAAGCGGCACAAGCTCTTGCAAAAACCATTGCAGGCAAAAAAGCTTATATGCCTCCGTTCTTCCCTGCTGACCAAGTGTGGGTGACAAATACTAAGAACCTACAAGTTCTTACCCAAGCAAACACACAACAGCGTCGCCAGAAAAACAATGACGATGAGCTACGTTTCGAATCTAACCATATTCGTATGGAAGGTTACGCAGTGGGCAACCTTAAAAAGTTTGCTGCAATCGAAACTGTCACTGTTGTTGACCCTGCGCCAGCAGCATAAGGGGTGAAACATGGTTAGCCCATTAGCAAGACAGCGTAAACAAATTCTTGAAAAGCAAGCTAACCAGTCTGCATCGGAATTGATTTCCGGTGCAGATACCGAAAGCCTGCACATCAAGCTGATCGACTTTGAAGAAGATCGTAAGTACCTAAAACAGCTGAATGCTATCGAAGACAAAGTGAAGCATAAGCGAGAAGTTTTAGTGCCTAAGTACAAACCGTACGTGGAAGCTTACCTAGCAAAAGGCGAAGTATTCGAAAACCCAATCTTTACCAACATGGTGATCTGGCTGTTCGATGTTAACGACATGGAAACCGCTATTGATTGGTGTTTGAAAGCTATCGAGTTGGATTTGCCTACACCGGACAACTTCCGCCGTGATTGGCCGACTGTCTGCGCTGATGCAGTGCTTGAGTGGGCAGAAAAAGAATCTGGCCGTGGTCATTCAATTGAGCCTTATTTCAGCAAGGTGTTTGAAAAGGTCGAAAAAGAGTGGCGATTGCATGAAGAAGTTCATGCCAAGTGGTACCGATTCGCAGGCTTGTACCTTATTCGAAATGAAGAAGGCCAACCACAACCAACAGCTATCGGGAGCTTAGAAACACTAGAAAAAGCTTTGGTGCTACTGCAACACGCTCACGACAAGTACGACAAAGTGGGTGTGAAAACCAAGATTGGTCAAATCGAGCAACGTATTCGCGCGATTAAAGACAACAAGAATCTGTAAAGACTCCTACGCCGCCGAGCCTCGGCTGGTGAGGTAAGAGTGCCAATAGGCTAACTCGATACCGTCGACCCAGTGGCTAGAGGCTCACTTATTCCTTAATACAAAGAGCAAGGGTAATTCGATGTTTAATGGTTCATCTGGAACAGATTATCAAGACACCAACATCACCAATGACGGTTTTTGGCCAGACATCAATGCAGGTGATTTTGAAAAACGTCGTGGTGTTCCTGCACATATGGACAAAGAAGCCATTGCTTACGCCGTAGCTGCTGCGATTGCACAGCTAAACATTGAATTACAAACGACCAAAGAAAAATACCAAGAAAGTGGATTCGCTAAAGCTTCTGATGTGACAGGGCAACCGAGTATCGGTGAAAAGAATCTTTTGGTCATTTTGTATGAAAAGGCTGTGTATGCGAGAGCCAAGGCAGATTTATTGCCAGAGTTCGCAACCCAACAAACTAAAGATGCCGGTGATCGAGTAGCTGAAAAAGAAACTGATACAAAGGATAGCTTGCTTGCAGAAAGTCAGCAGCACGTTAGAGCAATTAAAGGCAAAGGCCGAGTGGGTGTGGAGCTTATATGAGTATTGAGTCTAAAGGTCAAAGCGAAATGGGCTATTTGCTACAAACGCTCACTGCTCACCTACTGACAGTCATCCCTAAAAAGTGCCACAAGTTACTTGAATCGTGGATGGATGGTGCAGAGTTGCAACTTACACCAAAGCATCAAGGCTTGGGGTTTGATTTAGGAATGATGGAATACGAAGCCGTCATTTCAATAGAACGGTTTCCCTTTAGAGAGTTTGAGCCAGCTATCGTCATGGCTTCGGTTATGGCTTGGTTACAAAGCAATGACCCATACCGTGAAACTTATGAACTGCAAGACCCTAGATTCAAAGTTGAGCCAGAAAGTGACAATACAGCCAATGTAGAAATTGATATTCAGTTTATTGAACCTGTCACGATGATCGAAGACGAAAGCGGGGCTATTCATTGGCATGGGAAGCAATACAGCTTAGCCGAATATGAAGTTTGGATAGCTGAGCGATTCACCTTGGATTTAAAACAATGATTGAAGTCCAGTGGGATCAAAAGGGTGTGCTTAGAACAGGCGAGATCTTGAAAGCCCTTGCCATGCCAGCAAAAAAACGAGAACGCCTTTTGCGTAGAGTCGCTAAAGAAGTTCAAAAAATATCAAAGCGGAATATTACCAGACAGCAAAGCCCTGATGGTAAAGCGTGGAAAGGTCGAAAGAACAAGCGTAAGGGCAAGCCTAAAAAAATGCTCACAGGCTTTAAGAAGCTGATTTATGTCAAGGCTGGTACCCAGAAAGCGACGGTCGGCATTAAAAAAGGCGACTACGGAATTCATGGAGCTTTTGTTGCCAACTTCCATCAAAAAGGGCACAAGCGAAAAGCACATAAAAACAACGTTCCTAAAGGGCGCAAGCAAAAGCTAAATGACAATGACATGTGTACTCGTGGTCAAGCGATTGCCTTAAGGGATATTGGTTATGAAGTCTATGCAAGGCGAATTAACCCTAAGGCTAAAAGAGGCTCAAAGCGAGTCCCAACCATTAAGTGGATGACTCAAAACCTAACTCAGTACGAAGTTAGAGGCGCATTTAAGCAACTTAGGGAACTTGGCCTAGTTCGGATTAAGAGTACTTGGGAAATTGTTGTACCACCTCGCAAGTTCCTAGGGGCTTCAAGAACAAACTTGAGAAAGGCATGGACAAGAGCTTTCCAAGGCATTGATTACGGTTGGAACGTTCAACCTAAACACCTAAAAAGAGGATAAATACTCATGGCATGGCCTACCGTCATTATTAACATTCTGAACATGATGCGCGGACCGATTCCGGGCGTTGAATTTCACTTTCTGTTTGTTGTGTACGGCACAGTCGCAGGAACAGAGCGCAACCTAATCATGGTGGACAACACCACGGATTTTGCAGATAGCACGTTCGATAACATCGACCCTGTGCACATGCTTACGCTAAAAGCCGCCCAGTTAAACGGGAAACAAAACTGGACTGCAGGTGTGATCGTCTTAGACCCCGCAGACAGTTGGCAAGCCGCAGTGTTTAAAGCCAATGAAACATCAAGCTTTGAAGCCGTTGTGCTTGATAAGCCAGATACAGGCACATCGACTCTTGAAGATGCTGTTGCTTTCCGCACTGAATTGAAAAACAAGTTAGGCCGTGAAGTATTCATGATCTGCACCTTGCCGGGTATCAATGATGATTCGGTGACGGGTGAAACATGGGCGGAGTGGTTGGCAGCAACAGTCGCGGTACCAACAAGCATCGCAAGTGAGTACATCACCGTTGTTCCTCAAGTTCACAAAGAAAACTCAACAGTCGGTATTTACGCTGGCCGTTTAGCAAACCAAGAAGTCTCTATTGCTGATTCCCCTGCACGAGTAAAAACAGGCAGCGTACTGGGTAGCATGACTCTGGCAACGGATAAAGACGGCAAGCCGTTGGAGTTGGCAACCCTTAAAGCACTGGAAGCAGCTCGAATTGCGGTTCCAATGTGGTACCCAGATTATCCGGGGCAGTACTGGACAACGGGCCGTACTTTAGATGTTCCGGGTGGTGACTTTCAAGATATTCGCCATATCCGTGTTGCGATGAAAGCAGCCCGTAAAGTTCGTGTACGTGCGATTGCTCGAATCGCTGATCGTGAGTTCAATTCAACGCCGGGCAGTGAAGCAAGCGCAAAACTCTACTTTACCCAAGACCTGCGCGAAATGGCGGTAGTAACGAAAATTGGTGATTACGAGTTCCCTGGTGAAATCAAACCGCCACAAGATGAAGACATCACCATCACTTGGATTAACAGTGAAGAAGTGGAAATTCTGCTAGCTGTTACGCCTTATGAGTGCCCAGTGAAAATCACGATCGGCATCATGCTTAACCAACGTCTAGGAGAGTAATAAATGACTTCTCGTTATACAGGTCGAAGCTTCGACGTAAACATGCTGGGTGTTCTGGTTCATGTGGAATCGGCAACAGCAACCATCAATGACGAATCAGCCGTTGATAAAGAACGTGGAATACCAACGGGCTTTACGCATGGTGCAGTTAGCTGTGATGTGGAATATGAGTTGGATTTAAACAACTTCCGCAAGTTGCAACAAAAAGCACGTGAAGCAGGTAGCTGGCGCGGCATCAAACCTCACGATTGCATGTTCTATGCAAATACAGGTGATGACGAAGACAAAGTTGAGTTGTTCGGTGTGAAACTTCAAATCTCTGATCTACTGAGTGTCGACCCTAACAGCAGTGATAAGACCAAACGCAAACTGAAAGGTTTTGTAACGAGTCCGCACTTTGTCCGCATTAATGGTATTTCATACCTGAGTTCAGACGACACACGCGGTCTGCTTTAAGCCTAACCAGAGAGATAACGAATGCCGGATTTTATCGACCATGCCAGTAGTAATGAAGCCAAATTCACCGAAATGGCTATTGCAAGCCAACTTAAACGGTCAGTGCAGACAGGCCAACAAGAAAGCGCGAAAGAGTGCTACGAGTGTGGCGATGAAATCCCAGAAGCGCGTCGAGTTGCTATAGCGGGGTGTCGTTACTGTGCATCTTGCCAAGCAGAGCGGGAGTAACGGAATGAAAGACTGGTACGACAAAATAACCAGCGGAATTGCTTACCTAATGTCATTGGCAGGTATGACTATCAGCAAACTGACATTTGAACAGTGGTACTTCATCTTATCGCTTGTCATTGGTCTGGCAGCTCTAGGGTTGAATTACTGGCATAAACGAGCGATGCAGCGTATTGCAAGCGAAAAAGGAGTGGCACTAAGTGAAACTGACTAAACGAATTATTTGTTCTGTCGCTGCTGTGATCGGTTTGGTTACAGGTGGTGTGACACTGAACAGTTCAGAACTCCCAACTGGCACCGTGACGATTTCAGGTGTGCAAGTAGGCGAGCTAAGAACTAGCCCAATTGGTTTGGAAATTATCGGTGATGCAGAGGGGTGCCGACAAGACCCGTACACATGCCCTGCAGGACTGGCAACTAATGGCATTGGAAACACTCATGGCGTAAATGATCAAGTGGTGTCTTTGGAGCAAGTTGCAACCGACTGGGTGAAGAACTTGCAGCAGGCTGAACAATGTATCAGTCGTGCAGAGGCAGATTCTGGCAAGCAGATGTCACAAGGTCAGTTCGATGCATTCACTTCTTTTAGCTTTAACACTGGCTGTACTCGATTTATGCGAAATCGTGATGGTAGTGAAACGCAGATTTATCGCTTCATCAAACAGGGTGACTTTACTAAAGCCTGTCATGAGTTGCCAAGGTGGGTTTATGGCGGTGGTGTGAAGTTGAAAGGTTTAATTGACCGTAGGGATAAAGAGCATGATCGCTGCCTTTCCATTCAAAAACATCAAATGGGTTAAGTGGCTAGTTATTGCTGCAGTGGGGGTTGCCATGGTGTCGATGTGGTTAATGTTGAAAGCTAGTAAGTCTGAGCAGGCCGCTTTAAGGGCACGTTTAGATAATGCGTTATCAACCAATCAAGTTAGCCAAGCAACCATTGAAACACTCACCCAAGAAAACAGTGATGCAAATCGGTTACTGGTAGATAGAACAAGGCTGCACAGCACTATAGAGGGAAAGCTCAATGAAGACATTGAAATGCTTCGACGTCAATTGGCCGATGATGAATGTTATCAAAAGCCTTGGCCTAGTGATGTTGCTAACAGGTTGCGCGAACCGTACTGAGTTAGTTGCAACTCAAGTCGTCGTCAAGTTACCTCCTGCTGGGCTGATTGTTCCGTGTCATAAACCAGAAATTCAAGGCACTAGCCCGTTAATAACTGCTAGTGAAGATGTACCCAAATTAAAAGCGGCCCTGAGTAAATGCGCACAGCAGGCCGAAGATTATTTGCAATGGCGTGCCAAGCACGAAGCTAAGCACACAAAAGACGAAGAGAGAAGAAAATGACTAAACCTGCTTTCACATCAAAACCTGTAGTAGTGGCTATCGGTGGTACTGATTTCGAATTCACTCCAACGGTGCAAGATGCGAACAACCATACCAATGACATGATGCCGAATAACAAAGTGGCTCCTGCATACACGTATTTGACTCGCACTGTTAAACCAGAGCAGAAAGATGCGCTGATCGAGTTACTTGATAGCGTGCCCGGTCTAACCATTGAGCTGTTCGCAACGGTGAGTAATGCCTCTAAAGGTGGCATTGAAATCTTACTAAAAAAATAACCGACAGGGCAAAGCGGATTGAAGATAACCCACTTGAACAAGCCTTTGCCCTGCGTCGTCATTTTCTACCCAATGAACCAGACGACGAACAAAGTTTAAGCCGCGCTATCTGGCTGGATAAACACCAGTTCGAATGCGAAGAAAGAGCAGTAATGAGCGCAATCAGCAGATTGTTCAGTAAATAGTAGAAGTAAAGAGCGGGTAAGCATTACGCAATGAGTATGGAAAAGCTATTGATGCACGTGGCACTGGTTGATCAAATAACCAAGCCACTGCAAGGCATTACCAAACAAGTGCAATCTTCCATGGAAGCAGGCAAGCAAGGCATGCAGAACATGGCGACAGGTGGCGCGGGTTTGGTTGCAACTGGCTTTGCTATTCAAAACGCGTTGATGCCTGCGATTGAAATGGACAGAAAGTTAGGCGAAGTGAAATCACTGGGCGTACTGGATGAGGATCTTACCCAGCTTTCAAAAACGGCACTCTGGACATCGGTTCAATATGGTAAGTCAGCGACAGATATTGTCGGTGCCTCATACGATATTAAATCGGCATTTGGTGATATTAGCGGTGCTGAGCTTTCAGATATTACCAAAAGCTCAGCAGTACTCGCGGCCGCAACCAAAGCTGACACGGCCACCATTACCAATTATATGGGCACTATGTACGGCATATTTAAAGATAGTGCCGATGAAATGGGAACTGGGATTTGGTCTAAGCAAGTCGCTGGCATGACCGCTCAATCTGTGGAGATGTTCAAGACTACGGGCGCAGGCATGAGCAGTGCGTTTACCAGTGTTGGAGCGAATGCAACGGCGGCAGGTATTGCCATGGAAGAGCAAATGGCGATTCTTGGTAAGTTACAAGCAACAATGAGTGGCAGCGAAGCGGGTACTAAGTATCGCGCTTTCTTGGGTGGGGTAGCAAAGGCCCAAGATGAACTAGGGCTCAGTTTTACGGATAGTCACGGCAATATGCTTCCAATGCTGGATATCCTTGAAAAGCTCAAAGGTCAGTATGGCGATACGCTTAGCGTAGCGGAATCGGCAGAGCTGGATAAAGCGTTTGGCACAAAAGAAGCGACAGCCATGATCAAGTTGCTCATGGCTGATACCGAAGGGTTAGCCGGGAGCATTGAAACACTTGGCCAAGTACAGGGCATGTCAAAAGCTGAACAGATGGCAAGCGACATGACCGACCAATGGGAACGCTTGCAAGCCGTTTGGTTTGCCGTTCGCGCAGCCGTGTTTGGTGCCATTCTTCCATCTATCAACGCAGTTGTTGGTTCGATGGCTGACGGATTGATGATGGTTGTCGGTTGGACAGACGAGTTTCCTTTTCTGGCCGAGATTCTGGGTTATGTCGCAATTGCAGGTTTATCTCTTGGTGGTGTGGTGGCAACACTGTCACTTGCAATGGGAATCGGACAAATGATGTCTGCAGGTTGGGCTGTCACATTGGCTAGCTTAAACGGCATCATGAAGTTACTGCGTATCAGTGCGATGGCAAGCACTGCCGCCGCTTGGTTGTTCAACGCAGCGTTATGGGCGAACCCAATCACTTGGGTGGTGGCGGGTATTGCGCTACTCATTGGTGGATTTGCAGCGGCAATTTATTGGTGGGACGACTTAACCGCCGCCTTCAAAGACGCTTCTTGGTTTGATGTGATAGCAGGAGCAATTGAGGGGCTTGTTGATTTACTCAATATGATCCCTGGTGTTGATATTGAACTGGGTAGCAAGGTTGACACACCAGAAGTGAGTGCAGCAGTTCAAGCAGAGCGTAACGCACCTAAATCTATTCAGCCAATGGCGTTCGAAGCCCCAGAAGTGCCAACGGGTAACGGTGGCAGCATTGCCGAATACAAACAGCCGGGAGCAATGCCAACACTACCACCAAGCATGGTTCAAAACGTAACGACTACCCATAAACCGCAAGGCGGTAGCATGAACTCATACGGTGACGTTTACATCACTGCACCGAATGGAATTACACCAGACCAGTTAGCCGAATGGGACGAACTCAATGCCGGATAGCCATTTATCAGAAAGCAAAAAGTACATCGACATTAAAGTGATTGACGGCGGCTGGGATATGGACGCTGGTCAACAGCCTGCCGAATGCAGCGATTTATACAGCATCGCACAAGATATTAAGCACGCCATTATGGAGTCGGGTTTGGCCCGTCAATTGGTTGCTGAACGTAACCCAGCGTTACGCGCTGATGTGATGGTGCAGATTGAGCAGTTAGCCGAGCGTGATGTGAGAGTCGTTCCCGGCACTGCAACGGCAACAGAGTTAGAAGCGGGTGAAATCACCTTAACCGCAACCGCTTATGAATATGGTGATCTAGAGCTTTCTGTAGGAGATAACGGGGCATGAGTAAACGACCAAACGCAGACTTTGTTGAGATTCTAAGTGAATCGGGTGTGCCTGTTACCGAAGATGAATTTGAAGCCAAGCTAAAACAAGAAGTCGTGGGAGCTGGCAGCAAGGTATCTAATGACTCTGAAATGTCACCGTTTTGGCGATGGGTTCGTGCTGCTGTAGTAACACCATGTGTGTGGCTGATCAGAACACTACTAGCAGAACACGTCATGCCAAATATGTTTGTGGCAACGGCAGAGCGTTGGGCTTTAGAGCTGAAAGCTTGGGAACATGACATCGAGCCGAAAGACGCAGAGAAAACACAAGGCAATATCACCTTAACCAAGGCGAACGCTGCTGATGCTGTCACGATAGAAGCGGGTAAAGTGGTTCAAACCCTGCCAATTGATGGTGTGGTGTATAAGGTTCGAGTGCTTGCTGAAACCGTGATTGATGCGGGGCAGTTAACGGGCAAAGTGCTGGTTGAAGCATTCGAAGCAGGTGCAGCTTTTAACTTACCTGCAGGTTACTTCAATATCATTCCAGAAGAGATTCCGGGCATTGTCGATGCGGTTAACGAACCAGACTGGATAACCAAATTAGGCGCAGACGCTGAAAGCAATGAAGAACTGGCACTGCGTATTCAGAACGCTTTCACCAGTTCGGGTGAATGGCACATAGATGATGTTTACCGCTCCATTATTTCTAGTGTTGCCGGGATTCGTAGCGACAACATCTATTTCAACAATACAGGTGAAGTGACACCGGGCACTGCAGAAGCATTGATCTTGATGGAGGTCGGAGCAACACCACAACCCGTTCTTGACCAGTTAAATGACCACATTATGGCTAAAGGGCATCACGGCCATGGTGATGTGCTGACTTGTAAAGCTATTCCAGATACAGAGCACGATGTGATCGCCGATGTGGTTTTGGTGGTGAACTTAGACGAGGCAACCAAGGTTAACGAGCTGCTGGAAGTCGAAGACCGTATCAGAGCGGCATTTCGTGAGACTGCCGCTTATCCAGAAATGACCCGCGCCAAACCAGAAAGCCGCTTTAGCCTTTCTCTACTTGGTACTGAAATTCACACCAATATGGCGCAGGTCGAGTCGGTAAAGTTCACCGTAGGCGGAAAGGTTCAAGAGGACATTATCAGCGAACTAGAGCAGCCACGTTTGAAAACGCTAACGGTAAGGTAGTAAGCCATGTCTGAACCTCAAAGCTACAACCAAGAGCAACATGCACCAGAGTTACCGGAAACGGTTATTCCATGGTGGCAAGACGGCGGCACCACATCGGAAGAAGTCAAAGAACCGCACTTTCTATCAAAAGGCGTGTTCGCATTTTTCCAAATGGTTTGGGGTTGGCTGCTGTTTCCACTTCGCCAAATGGATGCGCTGACATGCAGCGAAAACACCTTGGAGTTAATGGCTTGGGATAGAGACATCAAACGCTTTGAGGGTGAACCGCTTTCGCTGTTTCGTAAGCGAGTGAAATACGCTGCCGTGAATGCCAAAGACGCAGGCAGCGTTGCAGGGTTTAAGCGAATTTTTGAAAGGTTGGGCGTTGGCATCGTTGCGTTTAAAGAGCGTGAAGATGCAGTGCAGTGGGATGTTTGCACCATTGAACTAACAGACGGTGATATTTCCAATAACACTAAGTTGGTTCAAACACTGATTGAACAGTATGGCCGGACGTGTCGCCGTTACCGTTTTCAAGTGACGTTCCCGACAACCTTAACCGTTGCCAGTGGTGAGTTCTCACACAATTTCAGCTTGTTTCTAGCAGAGACTAAGCAAGCCGTTGAAATGAACGTGAAACCACAGCCAGTTGAACATCAACAACAAGTATTTATTGCCAGCCTTTAGTTGGTAAACATTTGTATAGCCAGTTAAAGAAAAAAGGGGGAGGTACCCAATGAGCCAAACGGCAATCCCGCTCGAATTTGAGCGTTACTTGCAAAATCAGATTAGTGTCGGTGATGCACCAGACATGAACGAAATGATTTTTGCACACATTCCGGGGCTAGACCCAAGCCAGCCAATTGACCGTGAAAATGGTTTGCCTGATGTTTCGCTATGGGTTCACCAACAAGACATCGACCAAGTGGGCAAACTTGGTGACAACGCTCTGGCATATTCAGTTGTGATCCCCGGAACCGTTGCAGAGTTCACCTTTAATGCGATTTATCTACGTGACAAGAATGTGCCAAATTCTTGCGGAATGGCGGTGCACAAAGCCATCGAGACCAAAGAAAACGGCATGGCGAGCACTAAGTCATTGGTGCAAGCCTATGACGGAGCCGCACAAATTGCTGGAATTACCGTTGATGCATCGACTTGGCAGATTGACTATCAAGCACGTTTGAAAGGTATCGAAGAAGACCACCGTTTGGCCTGCTTAGATAACTACGGTCACACGGCTTTTGTTGATGGGTTTGACGTAACCCAACAAGCTGACCCGAACAAATACAAAGTGACTCCTGGTGTTGTTTATGTCGGTGGTTTACGTGGTGTGTTAACTGGTGAAGTGTTGCAAACCATTACCACTAAACCCAACGGTTTGTATGTCGATGTTGTTCGTCAAGGTACCGCGCTGTCAGTGTGGGAAAACAAAGTCACGATTGCAGTTTCTGAAACCGAGCTAACCGATTATGTGGACGGTAACGGTGATAAGCACTATGTCGCAAAACTGGTCGGAATTAATGCCGATGGTTCAGTGGTTGATTGGCGGGTTAAGGGTGGTTTGGATGAGTTTGAAATGCTTTCTCAGTTTCTTCCATACAACCCAGAAAGAACTTACACAACTGGTGAAATTTGTTACACCAAAGACCAATCAACGGGTGAGTTGAGTTATTGGCAATGGTATTCAAATGTTGAGTCGTTGGCGGGGAAATCGCCGCTACTGTCAGCGCACCGTCACATAGGCTGGACGGATAACACCAAACCGTTCTATTGGGTGCCATATACAGGCGATCAGGTTGGTATGCCCTTTTATTGGCTAGATACCTCAGCGCCAGAATGGGCGGTCATGGAAATTAATGTGGATTTGTCAACGTCCGTTTATTGGCGTTTGGCTCGCCGTTATCCGCACCTAGTTAATGGTAACACAATTAATACTGGTGAGATTCGCGGTGAGTTCTTGCGTGTGCTCGACCAAGGACGCGGAGTTGATGGTGGTCGATTATTGAATAGTGCCCAAGGTGACGCATTTAAATCTCACTATCACAAAATGACAACAGCAGACATCGCCGATCCGAACAGTGCATTCACCCTGAACGATAGGAATAGTGACATCATTGCATCTAGCGATAACTTCCTTAATGGGCAAAATGGTGAATTGAGAACAGAAAGGTTCGGAACATCAGCAGAAGGTATTGAAGAAACACGACCAAGAAACGTTGCACGTGCAATGGCTATTGCGATTTAAGGAGTTAACATGACGAATAAATACTATTGGCCAGTTGATCCATCAACCAAAGAAGTTGGCGAACCAGTGAAAGCTATGTACCGAGGTGGGATTTATCATATTCCACGTACAGCTTTAAAAAGCAAACCAGTAGATGGAACAGACGGTTTTGTTGCGATTGCAGTGACAGGTGATGACGGTTTAGCTATTGGTTCAGAATTGATAGAAGACCACCGAGATAAAACGGTGTATGACCAATCAAACTGTGACAAATGCCAAAAAGTAACAGAGCTTGGTCCATTGCCTAACGGCTGGACTTTAGAAGTGCCAACTACAAGGTTTGATGAATGGAACGGCACCGCTTGGGTAACAAACGCAAGTAACAAATACATCGCTGACTACAACCAAGTAGATAGTGCTCGTCGAGCTGCCTACCGTGAAGTTAGTGATCCGCTTTATATGGAAGCATGGCGCAAAGAGTCAAAAGGCTTAATAGATGAAGCGGCAGCGTTCAAACAGCAAGCGGATGCTGCAGTTGAGTTAATCAAAGATAAACACCCTTGGCCGATTCAGCCAGAGCTTCCTACCGAGGGTTAAGCCGTATGTGGAAACAGTCCTCACTAAGTTGGCCTAGCAGTTCACAAGCAATTCAAACCAGTGCCGAGCAGGTAACAGACCAAATCGGCACAACGATGAATGATGCAGTTAGCCGCTTAACTAACCTTGAAAGTGACGCCAGTTATGGGCGTCACTCTTTAAGTGAAGAAGCGAATGCGTTAATTGGGTTGCGTGGTGATCTTGAATCTTTGTTAAGAACTGGCACTGTACTAACCGCAACACCTTACCAGTTTCAAGTTGGCACCAAGCTGGATTCGGGTTGTTACCTGAACCCACAGGCAGCAGTGAAAGTGTTAGCTGGTAAGCTGCGTGATCATGCTGACAAGTACAGACCTTTACCAAAAACAAAGGGCGGCAATCTTCATTGTATTACGCTTATGGTGACCGCTTCACAATTAGCACAGTTCGCTAATCAGTTGGCGGATCTTGTTTCCGTGTTTCCTTTACCAGATTGGTGTCAGGTGGCTAGGCAAACTCAAGCACTCGTGACCAATGAAACCGATAAGCTTCACCAACCTGCCGCAATCGTCCAACCTCGCTTTAAACCAATGGCGAAACTCAATGCCAATCCACTACATGACGCTTTGCATTGGCAAGGGGCACAAATCGCCACACTTGAATCGTTAGCTGATGACGCAAACCATGTGATCGGTAAGTTGCAGGCACTGGCAGCAAAACGAGCCAGTAAGTTGGGCGATGTCAAAGCGCAGATAAATGCACTTAAAGACCTAAAGGGCAGTGTTTACGCTTTTTCTGTTTCTGGTAGTGCTGAAAGCATCGCAACGCAGATTAGCCAAGCTGGTGCGCCAAACAATCATCAATTCACCGTGGCGAGTCTATTGCTTAGCCATGAACCAATGATCTTTTTTGAGGAGTTGCTATGTTAGCTCTCGATGGTGTGCCGGTTAACTTAGACTCGATGAAAGTTGAAATGTCGATGGAGTTAAAAGACCAAGACATGAGCGGTCAATCATCGGGTACCGATACGGCAGAGCAAGGCGATAAAGGCAAGAAACTGACCTTTAGTGGTCGTGTGCCTTTCACACGTGTAGAAACGCTCACCCAGTTGTATTCGCTTGCATCGGACAAAGACGAAACCAATACACGCAGGGTTTATCGGATTGGTAATGATATTGCGTTAGCACTCAAGATTCGCAACGTGAAATTCACTGGCCGTATCAATGCGAGAGAGCATGAAACCTTACAGGCTTGGAATGTTTCTTTTGAGCTGAGAGAGCACAACAGTGTTGCAGAGCAAAAAGAGCAACGTGCCAAAGAGCAAACCAAACCAGAACAACGAGAAAATACACGGCTAAAACAGGCACTGAATAACGCAGAGGAAGCAACGCAATGAAGCTAGAAAAACGCCTGTTTATTAGTGGTGAAGAAGTCAAACTGGTTAGTAACATGGTGAGCCTAAAGCTATCCCTAGGAAGTGTTGCAATCTTCGAAATTGAAACCAAGGAAAAGCCAGAGCAGTTCGCGTCTGTACGTTTTGATATTGGTTATGAGAACAAAACCGCCCCTTGGTTTGAGGGGTATATCGACAAAGTTCAACCTGCAGCAAATGGCTACCATAAAGTTACGGTTAAAGAACTGGTTGGAATTTTGTCTAAACGCTGGGCGGTTAGCTTAGAGCACCCAACCGCAGAGCAGGTGATCGGACTTCTTTCGGATATGACAGGGCTTGAATTCAATCTGCCTGATGCTGACTACATCAAAACCACTATTCCAAACTTTGTTTGCCAAGGAACGGGCTATCAATGTTTAGAACAAGTCGCCAAGGCGTTTTCTATTCCTGATTGTGTTTGGTTCCAACATACTGATCGGGTGGTTTACTTCGGTTCGTATCAAGGTAGCCATTTCAACGACAAACCTATGCCTATACCTGAAGAGTTCACCAGTCGCCAAAGTGGTAACAGTGTCACCTTTGTTCCGTTCCCTATGCTAAGGCCGGGCAGAGTTATGAACGACAAGCGAGTTAATCGAGTTGATTTGATTCAAGATGAAATGACCGCTTATTGGAAGACTGAACAATCAGAAGTGCCGCCAAAGAAACGTGAAACGCTGCAGAACTTCCCAGAGTTGGCAGCAGGTTTTCATTTGCCTAAGTTTGGCCGTGTTGAGGCAGTAAGAGACACAGCGGCAGCCGGGCAGGTTGCTGACCCATTCCGCCCAAGGTTTGCGGTAGATGTTCAGGTGCTTGATGAAAACTTAAATCCAGACATTAATGTGCCTGTCTATCGTTCGATTCCATTGCCTGTTCATATGAGTGGGCATGAATCTGGATTGCTGTCTTACCCTCTAGAGGGAACACTAGTTGAAATCGCTTTCGCTTATGGACGGAATGACAGACCTATCATTCGTGGTGTTTATGGCCGTGAATATGCGTTGCCTTCGATTGAGCCGGGGGAACAACTGCAGCAGCAACGTGAAGAGGTCAGCAACCGAATTGATGCAGCAGGAAACACAACCCAGAAGACCGACCAAACGCAAAACCAAAAAGCATTTGAAAAGCTCGACCAAGTAGAACGCTATCGTGGTGAATTTGGTCAGCACCATATTTTGGTTGATGAGCACAGCATTGAAGAAGTGATCGGCAAAAAGCTTATTGAAGCACTAGGCGCAATTAACCTAATAGCAGGTGATGACATTGTGCTAGGCAGCTTGGGCAACATGCAAACCGCGACCGCTGGCGAATTGGTGGAGACTATCGGCAAAGTTCGCCGAAGTATTGCTGCTGATCACCAGTGGCTGCAGTCACCAAAAACGTGGGTAGGCTCTAAGCAAGAGAACGTCTTGATTCTTCTGTCTGAACTTATGCAGGTAGTGAAAGAACTTGCCGACACATTAGCGACTCATACGCATAGTGGTGTAGTAGCTGGCCCGGCAACAACTAAAGCACCAGTTCAAGCGAGTGCCATTAGTGGGCATGGCTCGGATAGTTCCAACCTTAAAGGGCGACTAGACCCAATTACACAAACAAGTTAGCCCACAGAAACGCCCACAATCAACGCAGCCAAACGGCTGCGTTTCTTTATGCCTGCATCAAGGCAAAACCAGAACACCACCACTACGGGGCAAACAGCTACCACAGAGCCACGAAACACAACGACCGGATGACAAAATCCGCACTCTCCTCACCCGCCTGCGCGGTTTTTCGATCAGTTTTTTTACAGTTTTTGAGTTATGAAAAATCAGGGAGTCAGAAAGCCAAGCAGATGAGGAGCAAAGCCTTTTGCTATAAGGGGCTTCGGGGTGTAGCAAACACTCTCAAAATAGCTGAAATAGCCCTATATAGAATTTCAGTCATTTCAGTTTTTTTCAGAAAATTGAAAAATTAACGATCAAAAAAGATCTTGTGCATTTTTTAACTTACTGATAAATAATGATTATGGTGGTTTTTGTCACTGTTTTGATGATCTGAAAGGAATTTTTAAAGATCTCTTTTGTGTCTTGTTAAGCTAGATATGACAAGGCTTGAAAGCGGATTTTAGTGGATTTACATTTTTCAAAACAGAACAGCCTGAAAATTAAAACTCTCGCTGTTGAATTCGAGTTTATGGAGTGACGAAAAGCGGGTTTTGTTCTGGATTCCAGAGAAGATGATGAGCGAAATGATACCAAGCGGTGGTGTTGATATTTTGAAGGGGTTGGTTGCGTGAGTCTGATAGAAGGTTTTCGATAGCAGTTTCAGTGATGAGCATTAGTTTTGTTTACTGGATTGTGTTCTAATTATCCATCTATTTTAAAAGAGACTTTTAATTTATGTATTTGAAGGAACTTGATGGTTTAAGAGGCCTTGCTGCACTAAACGTTGTAGTAGCTCACTTTCTATGTGCGTTTTTACCTTTTTTGATGAGTAACAACTACCCAACAATATTTGCTTCGCTTGATACCCCAAGTCAGCTGACTCTTGTTCTAAGTAGCCCTTTTACGACGGTGTTTTTTAATGGTCACTTTGCTGTAATGGTGTTCTTTGTTCTCTCGGGGTGTGTGCTAACACTTCCATATTTTTCTAATTCTTGTATTACTTTGAGGCGAAGGGTGTGGGGCAGGTATGTGAGGTTAGGTTTACCTGTAGCAGCTTCGATCACTATTGCGTATATATTGTTAAAAACGGGTGTTTACTACAATAAACCAGCGGCCTCTATTTCTGGCTCAACGGGGTGGCTAAGCAACTTCTACAACGATGTGTCATTTAATGATTTTCTAAGTTTAGTTTTTTACAAGGGAATTATTTTTGGGGATGGGGCTTTAAACCCACCGTTATGGACTTTAAAAGTTGAGTTTCTAGGTAGTTTGCTTCTACTGGCTTTTTATATGGTTAAGCCGAGAGGGAACGAACTAAGGGATGTTGTCCTGCTTGGGGGATTCTTGTTCTTCATTTTGGGTACTGAGAGCATCTATTATCTATGTTTATTTGGAGGAGCCTTATTGAACACCTTAGAGAGACTTAAGTTTAAGTGGTTAGTGCTGTTTTTAGGTTTGTACTTTGGGGCATATCAGTACGAATCGTTTTTATATAAATGGCTCCCAACTACTTTTAGTCTGGATAGTAAAACACTCTACAATGCTATTGGAGCGTTAATGTTAGTCGCGAGTGTAAAGCATGGGTGTTTTAAGAACTTCCTTACAGGTAAGCTCTGCCAGTTTTTAGGACAAGCTTCATTTTCAGTGTACTTAATCCACCTTTTGGTTTTATGCTCACTTATCAGTTACCTCTATGTGATGCATGTATCATCAACAATAGGTTTAATGGTTTTATTCTTATTTTACATAATTATGAGTTATGTTTTTGCTACTTTGTTTCATTTAGCTATAGATAAACAGTCTACGAAGTTGTCTAGACATCTATCAAGTAAAATAATTTAAGATCTTTCAGTGACAGCTTTGTTGCTAGGGCGCGTTGATCTTTCTTGAGTGTTTTTTGAACAGTATGGTAAAGGGTTAGTGTGGACGTTTTCGGGACAAAATAAACACTTAATTGATTTATCTATTTGTTTTTATTGGGTTAAGAGTTTAGTGCTCAATAAGATCACATCTTGAACCACCCGAACCGCTAGTTAACGAAGACTAGGGCGTGTTGATCT
>NZ_JBFRNU010000057.1:0-84412 GCF_041471145.1 Vibrio sp. 10N.261.54.A5
TTGGTGTTGGTGTTGGTGTACATATAACCATAGAAGGCCAATGCAAAGCTGCAACTGGCGCCAAGCAAAGTAAGAAAAGCCAGTGCAAGTGACTCAATAGAAATGGCAAGCAACAGCAAAGTCGACGTCATAACAGACGGTGTGAAATAGACTTGCCCAATGCCATTGAGCAAGCCTTGAAATGGCAAAATATCCTTGTTCGTTTTCATCGTCTGATTACATTATTGAGTCATGTTAAATTTTTGTAAGTCAGATTGTATACAATTTTATCAAGTTCACCATCTTCGAGTGTTAATTCTGATACCAGCGTTCACCATAAGCTTGTTGGTAATCTGGTGTTTCAATGATGCCTTCTTGTTCTGGAACGGTTTCTAATGGCCCAACAACCGTTCGATAAGGTAATACGCCAGCCCATACTGGAATGTCCATATCGGCTTTATCATCATTCACTCCATGTTTACCAATCTTCACGGAAGCTTCTGTTAAAGGTATAGCTAACAACTCGGTCGCGGTGAGTTCTTTTTCATTACTGAGCCTGACTTCATCGGTTCTGCCCGGCGCGATTTGCTCAATAAAGATATTCAACAAGCGATCCTTTTCTTGATTGTCATCGATGACTGAAAATGACCCCAATACCACAGCAGAACGATAATGCGCACTATGATGAAATGCCGAACGAGCCAACACCCAACCATCGAATAAGGTGAACGTTAAACAGGTTGGTTCTCCCTTTTTTAGCCCTTTTAGTAGGCGACTGTTTTTAGCCCCATGAATGTAGACCATATCATCCACTCGCCACGCGAGCATCGGGATAACCATTGGGCCTTGTTCGCCTTGCAATGCAATGTGTGCGATTAAGCTCTCATCAATAATTTGGTGCAGTTTCTCTTGTTCAAATACGGCTTTGTGAGCCCCTTTTTTAATCGTGGTTCTTTTCGTGTTAGATAACATAATCGCTCCTTAATCATTGCCTTTTGATTAATGTAGCGATTAACTGGTCTATTAAATAGAGCCACTTTTAAACACTATTTGGATCCAGTTATGCAGCCTATCGATGTCGGTGACCTACAGTTAGACGAACAACACGACACGCGTCAAACCGCCTTGTTCCACGCGATAAGAGAGAAAATCGTTCAAGATTTATGGAGCAAGGGCAGTAAGTTACCTTCAACACGTAAGTTGGCCGTCGAGTTATCAGTGAGTCGAAATACGGTGATTTACGCGTACGAACAACTGGTCACGGAAGGCTATATCGAGAGTAAGCAAGGCTCAGGGTTTTATGTCTCGGTTGAACAACCAGAACACTTTCTAAGTTTGTCTAAGCCAAACAGTATTCAGGATCCGAAGGTCAAACAAACAGTCAGTAAACCGAGTGCAAACATAGCGACACCGAACGACATTAACCGTAGCTTTGCCCCCGGAGTTCCTGACTTAGATGCGTTCCCTTTTGCGAAATGGCAGAGGTTGCTGCAACGTCACTCTACACGTCAGAACATTGCGGGCAATCAAGAGGTTCAGGGAAGCTCAGCCTTGAGGGGAGCGTTGAGTGGGTATCTTGCAAGCAGTCGCTCGGTTCACTGTAGTGCTGACAGAATCATCATAACCGCAGGTGCTCAGCAAGCTATCTCAATCGGTTTGATGGCGACGTTAGCGATGGGCGACAAAATCCTTGTGGAAGAGCCCGGCTATCGACAAGTGCATAAAATTATCGATCTGTTGAGGTTAGAGTTAGATGGCGTAAGTGTCCGTGAAAAGGTCGGTATTGATATTGAAAAAGTGCTCTCCAGTAATGCTAAGGCTCTGTATGTCACTCCAAGCAATCAATACCCAATGGGCACAACACTTAATACCGAGCAACGCCTCAAGCTAATCGATTGGGCCAACAAAAATCAGTCTTGGATTATTGAAGATGACTACGACAGTGAGTTTCAGTTTGCACATCGCCCTTACACCAGTATGCAAGGCTTAGCGGGTAAACTCGGGTTTGATGACCGAATCATTTATGTTGGTTCGCTGAGCAAAGTCATGTTCAACGGACTTCGTTTAGGCTACTTAGTGGTGCCAGAAAGTCTGGTGGTGAAGTGTCTTGAGATTAAAGATGCGCTCACTGGAGACACGGCGTCTCATACACAAGAAGCTTTGGCGGATTTTGTTCGAGAAGGCGACTTGCTGCGTCATATTAGAAAGATGCGTCGGTCATACAAACTCAAGTATGAAGCGATGATAGAAGCGATTGAAAGCGAGTTTAACGGTGATCTTGAAGTGATCAGTCAGGCGGCAGGACTACATGTAACGGTGAAGTGGTACAACGGAATATCTGAACATGAGTGGAGCCGTAGAGCAGAGCTTGAAAATATCATCATTCGTCCTTTTGACTTTTATGAATATGGATCAAGTGATGTTCGTGATTGGAGTGGTGCGGTTTTGGGGTTTGGAAATATCCGTTTGGCTGACATAAAGCCGAAGATCAAACAGATCGCTCGGCTTTTTTATCAGTAATATTGGTAGGGCTTGCTTACAGTTTGTCGATTCATCATTAATCGAGTTATAACTTGTCGACAGAAACGGTTTTACCTTTACCTAGCCACTTACGCCAAGGGAGTGACAATGTCACAAAAATAGTGACAGCATAGAGCATCGACCAGCTTAAACAAATAAACACCAAGGTACAGATGACCAGTGAGAGCATGGCGGTGTATCTAGATGCGCCAGTCAGTAATCGGCAAGCGGCTAACATCGCGAGCAGATAAACCAGAACAAAAATACCGTTGGCGAGCTTGAGAAAGAACTCGAGGTCCAAGTTAGACAACTCACCAATCACACACGAGACAAGCGCGATAAAGCCAATTGCTAATGTTGGGTAAAGTGGTACGCCGCGGCTGTTCAATTGAGCCATTCTACTTGTCGGAGTGTGTTGTCGAGCTTGAGCCCAGATCATTCGTGATAGGCTTTGTGTGTAAAGGTTTAGGCTAGCAAAACAAGCAAAGAAACCAAGTACACTGATGATCGTTTTGAAGCCATTGCCAAACAGTTGTTCTGTTACCCACGGGATGGATGCGGCATCAAATTCAGGTGAGCCGTAAGCCCCCAGTTTAAGAATCACCACGGAACAAGCCCAGTACACTAACCCCGCAATAAAACAGCCTGCAATGATGGCGATTGGGAAGTCACGTTGTGGATTTTTGAACTCCTCTCCCATGTGAGCAAAAGCTTCTATTCCGACAAAGCACCAAAACATAACAGCCAAAGCTGCGCCGATAGACCACATCGAATCGGACGAGATAGCAGGAAGAGCAACATCGGCTATCGTGATATCGGCTTTCCAAACAAAAGTGCTAACTAAGGCGAAAATCGACAACGCGATTACGGTTTGTAGGCGGCCAGAAGATTTACTGCCCATCAAGTTGACGGCAATCAGCAGGGCTACGGTAAAGGACTGAGCACCAAGCGGTGTGTCGAGTGGAGAAGGAAATAGTTGTTGAGCAAAGCCGCCAGCCAGTGCAATGGCCGCTGGAATACCGACAGGAATAACACTCACAAACAACCACGCCACGCTTGTTTCTAATCGCTCGCTAAACGCCTGGCGCACAAAATAGGCAGTACCACCTGCATTCGGGTAGCGTTTTCCTAATGATGCGAAGGTCAGTGCAATCGGGCAAATAGCGATAAACAGGATTAACCAAGCGAGAAGAGACAACTGTCCTGCAATGCCTGCTGCGATCGCAGGGATCATAAATAATCCAGTGCCTAGCAAGGTCGTCGAGAGTTGTCCGATTCCTGAAATAAGCGTGATTTCTTGTTTGAGTTGTGTCATTCGCTCTCCTAGCTATTTGATTCTGGTCACGGTCTTCCAGTAACTTTCTTCTGGTGTGTGAGAAGTTATGATTGAGAGCATACATTGTTGACATCAATAATACAGCTAGCGAAACGTCGTAAGACACCGTCATTTTAACGGTATTAATCCGATTCAGTGTGAAAGTGTCGGCTGTCAGAATGGCTGTTATAAGTAGGAAAGTTGTGTCAAATTAGGCGTTATAAATAGAACAATAAATGAAAAGAATCAGAAGCATGGATAAATTTGATCGCCAGATTTTGGATATTCTCAAAACCAATGCACGATGCTCAGTGAGCGATATCGCCCGAGATGTCAGCCTCTCGCGCTCAGCGGTGAACGCCAGAATCAAGAAACTGGAAAGCGACAAAGTGATTACGGGCTACTGCGCTCAAGTGGCAGAACCCAACCAAACGAAGAATGTGTGCGCTTATATTTTGCTGAAATTCGACATGTCGAGTAGTGACCATAGTTGTGAGTCTTACGCGAAACAAATCCAGAGTATTGATGAGGTGCAATGGTGCCACTCTATTAGCGGTGAGACAGATATGATGTTGTACGTGGAAGTGGAAAGCATGGAGAGCTTGAACCTAGTTCGCGATCAGCTGCAAAGTTACCCGGATCTTCGCCACTTAATGACTCATACGGTTTTGACCGAGTTTTTCAACAAACAGAATGCGACGGTGCATTCATGTTAGGCAATATCAACTTAAACCTACTGCGTTCACTGCATGTACTTCTTGAAGAGTGTCATGTGAGCCGTGCCGCCCAACGTTTGCATATCACACAATCCGCGGTGAGCCGTCAGCTCAGCCAGTTACGAGATTTGTGTGGTGACCCTTTACTGGTCCGTGATGGCAACAAACTGGTGCCGACCAACCGCGCACTTCTGCTTAAAGGCAAACTCGACGACCTGCTTGGCGAGTTTGACCACCTGTTAGATGATAAACCCTTCGAGCCGCAAGACTGGCAAGGTGAATTGGTGTTGTCCTCGAGTGATTATGTCGCTCAGTATATTCTTCCTGTGATTGTGGCAGAGGTGTCTGCTGAAGCGCCGAACATCAATTTGGCTTATCGCCTGTGGCAGCCAAACTACCTTGAAGCACTGAACGAGTCGGGTATTCACTTGGCTTCCAGTATGTTTCCCACAAAGCCTGAACATGTTTCAAGCATCAAACTTGGCGAAGATAAGTCGGTGTGTTTGATGCGCAAGTCGCACCCATTGGCTCAGCAAGCGGTTTTAAGTGCAGAAGATATTGTTCACTACTCTCACATCAAAGTGACGGGTGGTGGAGATAAAGACAGCTACGCGGACATAGCATTGAAGAAGCAAGGGCTGAAGCGAAGAGTAGCTTTGCAGGTCCCGTTCTTTTCATCCGCAGGTACTGTGTTAATGCAAGACGACTACTTGATGATCGTGCCAGAACATATCGCCTATAACCTAGGTCGACACCTCGATACTACCTACTTTTCGTTGCCATTTGATACGGAAATGCATACCTATTGGTTAATGTGGCACCCTAAATATGACAACGACTCTGCCCACAAATGGGCGCGAGAAAAAGCATTCCAAGCCATGCAAAAGTCGAGTTACAATATCAGTATGACTTGAAATCATAGGTGTGATGATAATCTTTGATTTCAAATAATACCTCCTGCGAATTATGGTAAGTGCCAAGTATTGAGTATTAAGCGTAGAGCGTGCAGCTGGAACGCTTTATTTTATTAGGAATGGAATGATGACAGTAACAATTTGGTTTTCTTTATTAGCGATTTGCTTGTTGGGTGCAATGTCTCCGGGCCCAAGCTTGGCGATGATCGCTAAACACAGTTTGGCTGGTGGACGTATGAACGGGCTTATCGCAGCTTGGTCACACGCTGCTGGCATCGGTATTTATGCGTTCGCAACCATTGTTGGTTTAGCTGTTGTGCTTGAGCAATCCCCAATGTTGTTTAAAGGTATTAGTTTAGCGGGTGCTGCTTATCTGCTTTATCTCGGCGTAAACGCGTTGCGTTCGAAAGGTGGTGTTGCCGCGAAATTAGAAGCAGGTGAGAAGATGAGTTACATGCAGTCTGCTCGTGAGGCTTTCTTGATCTCTATCTTGAGCCCAAAGATCGCGTTGTTCTTCATCGCTCTGTTTAGCCAATTTGTTGCGCTAGGTAATGAACTGACCAATCAGGTTATCATTGTCTCAACACCGCTGATTGTCGACGGTCTTTGGTACACCTTTATCACCTTGGTACTGTCTAGCCCGTTGATTGTTGAACGTATTCGCTCGAAAGCTCAGTTGATTGATCGACTATCTGGCGTGGTGTTGATCTTGCTTGCTGTTCGCGTGGTGTGGACGATATAGCAGTGCGTGATAAGAATAAGTAACTAGGGTCTGTTAACTTTTAGTGGTTAAATTTTGTTCGAGATAGAATCGTTTTAGGCGCGGCAAGGAGTATGTAGCCTAGTCATTCTAAGTTAATACTTCTTAACAAAGCATAAAACGATTCTAGCCGAACCCTTCGGGCAGCCTTTGTGGTTCATTTCTACTGCGTTATCGGCTTCTCATATAGGCTAGCTACACTTCAAAGCCTCTGCCTTGTAGAAATTTCCCACAAAGTGCTGCAAAAATCAGCTCTAAAGGTCAACAGACCCTAGACGTTCACCAGAAACGACACTCATTAAAAAAGGCTCACTAGACGTTATCTAGTGAGCCTTTTTGATTTCTCTGGATTAGCTTTTGGAAGACTTGAGCTTATTAGCCTTCAGAGTTCAGTACGGCATCTAGCTTCGCCATCGAGTCTGAGAAGTAGGGGTTGTAGGTCAAACGCGCATGGTTCTTCCCTTCTTCACGATAGCCCCAAGCTGAGTACCAAACCTCACTGGTTGCATTGCATTGTTCTTCAAACCCTTCTGCCTGACCATTGGAGCAAATCTTCTCGCTACCATTGATTCCGTAATAAGGGTTGTTTGGTGAGAACAGTAAGCCCATGTGAGAGCCGTTCGAGATGCGTTGCTCTGGGATCTTCATGCTGTACTGAACAGCGCGAGGATCCTCGAGAGTCGTCTCTCCTTGCCAGATCAACACATTGTTTGGGTTGGGCATCGATTCAGTAAACGCTTGTTGAACGAAACTGGTGTCAATCACGCTGTCGCCTTCACTCATCATAATAAAAACTGGTTTATCGAAGTGTTTATCTTGTAAGTCACCACGTACGACTTCTGATGTCTCGTAGTAAACCGATGCACCATTCATTGGCAACGAGTTGTAACGCAACACATTGTCTTCAGGATCTTGATCCGCCCAAGTGACAAAGTAGCTTGCTAGTCCCGCGTATTGAACGGCAGACGAGCTCGGTTGAAACGCAGGTGAGAACAGCAGTAACCCAGAGATCTTTGGATCGTTCATCGCCTGTGAAGTCACGAGGTTCGCGCCGGTTGAATAGCCGCCTAGCCAAACAGAATCATACTCTTGCTCAAGTAACTTCGTATGATGAGCCACCACACCTTGCCAATCTTCTAGGCTCGGCTGCATTAAATCACCCACGCGACTGCCGTGACCCGGAAGTAATACGGTTCTCACTAAGTAACCTTGCTCTGCCAAATGGGTAGCGATGTCTTTAAATGAGTAAGGTGAGTCGCCTAATCCATGAACCAATAATACCGCCTTGCCGTTTGGCGAGGTTGGTTGATACTCGGTTGGTGAATTGAGTTGGATCTCGAGTTGCTTGTCTTCCGTCATGAACACGCGGTTTTTCAATAACCAATCTTGTGTGTCATTGACGTAGGCATCAAAGCTGTCTTGCTGATAGCTAGGCAAGTCTGGAGATGTTTCGTAAGCGGGTATCGGTGTCTCGTTGGAACAACCAACGAGACTTAAAGTCGTTAAGGCCAGCAATGCTAGGAGGGGCTTTCTTTGCATTATGTAATCTTGTCTCTGTTGTGCTTTCACTATGTCTGAAACTAAAGTTTAGGTTACTTTTTGCTTGAAAGGTCTTCGTATTCACCTTCAATAACACCGGCATCATTGGTTGATGACTGACGAGTGTTCATATGAGCTGCGAAACCTTGTTTCTTCATTTGATTCTGAATGCGCTTGCCAGTAATTAAAGCTGCAATAGCTAAAGGAATAGCAAGGATCAAGCTTGTGAATAACGCCAAAAGGCCAGTAAACAATGCAACAATCGTAACTAATATATTTTTCATATTCATTCCTCTTTTTCTATGTTGTTACTTTATCGCTTCTATTCTGAACGAAACATGAACGCCGTTAATAAATCTCTGAGAGTCACTATGACACGGATGTGTGCTGTTAGGGAGTTTATATGTAGTCATAATCACGCACTAAAAACATGGAATAAAACTAAGTTTAATAAAATCAATATGTTAAAAGTTGGCACGCTTGATGCTCTATAGGGGTTGGAATAAGTCACTGTAAGCAAAGTACTTACAGTTAATAAAAATTACTGGAGCCCTTATATGTTCTGTATTCAATGTGAACAAACAATTCAAACCCCAACCGTAAAAGGCTGTTCTTTCGCACAAGGTATGTGTGGTAAAACTTCGGAAGTATCCGACCTTCAAGACGTGTTGGTGCATTCTCTTCAAGGTGTTTCTTTTTGGGCCAATTTGGGCCGTGCGTGTGATGTTATTGATACTGAAATCGACGAGTGGGCGCCAAAAGCGTTTTTCGCAACACTAACCAACGTTAACTTCGACCCTGCTCGTATCATCGAATTCGCACAACAGTCCCATGAATTCAAGCAGCGTTTAGAGCAACAGGTTCGCGCGGCAGCGACATTGATTGGTTTTGAGATCCCAGCGCTTTCTGCTGCTGCTCAATTCGACCTTCCAACGGACTCTTCAGAGCTATTGGCGCTTGCCCCTCAAGCGGCGGTAAACCGTGGTCACGACTCTCAACACGAAGATGTGATTGGTCTTCGCCTTCTTTGCCTATACGGTCTAAAAGGTGCAGCAGCTTACATGGAGCACGCACGTGTTCTTGGTCAAACTGATAATGCTATTTTCGCTGAATACCATGAAATCATGGCGTTCCTAGGTACAGATCCATCAGACCTAAAACAACTGTTAGATACGTCTATGCAGATCGGCTTAATGAACTACAAGGTCATGGAAATGTTGGATAAAGGCGAGACAGATACCTTCGGTCACCCTCAACCAACAACCGTGAATGTGAAGACGAAGCGAGGTCACTGTATCCTTGTTTCTGGTCACGACCTGCATGATCTAGAAAAGATCCTTCAACAAACGGAAGGCAAGGGCATTAACGTTTACACCAACGGTGAGATGCTACCTGCACACGGCTACCCTGAACTAAACAAGTACCCACACCTTGCGGGTAACTACGGCAGCGCTTGGCAGAACCAGCAAAAAGAATTTGCGAACTTCCCAGGTGCGATCGTAATGACATCTAACTGTCTGCTTAACCCAGATGTGGGCTCGTACGCTGACCGCCTATTTACGCGTAGCATCGTAGGCTGGCCGGGTGTTGCTCACCTTGAAGGTGACGATTTCAGTGCAGTGATCGATTGTGCTCTTGCGCAAGAAGGCTTTAAGCATGACGAGATCGAGCAAATGATCACTGTCGGTTTTGGTCGTAACGCCTTGATGGAAGCAGCGCCTGCGGTTGTTGAACAAGTGAAAGAAGGCAACATCAAACACTTCTTCCTAGTGGGTGGTTGTGACGGCGACAAATCTGAACGTAGCTACTACACAGATTTCACAGCTCAAGCGCCAGAAGATTCAGTAATCCTGACATTGGCATGTGGTAAATTCCGTTTCAACAAAAACCAATTCGGCGACATTAACGGTATTCCACGTCTGCTCGATGTTGGCCAATGTAACGATGCATACTCAGCGATTCAGCTTGCTCTTGCGCTGTCTCAAGAGTTTGATTGTGGCATCAACGAACTACCACTAACACTTGTTCTTTCTTGGTTCGAGCAAAAAGCGATCGTTATCCTGCTTACTCTGTTCGCACTGGGTGTGAAAGGTATCTACACAGGCCCAACAGCGCCTGCATTCCTAACTGAAAACCTACTAAAGATTATTCAAGACGAATTCGATATGCGTTCTATCTCAACGCCAGAGCAAGATCTTAAAACAATCTTAGCGGCTTAATCTAAGCCCACTCCCAAGCCCCGTTGTTGCTGTTCTCTAGGAACGTGCAGCGGCGGGGCTTTTTAGATTTAATTCTTTAGTATCAGTGAGGTGTGTGAACTATGTATGCATGGTCGGATAGCGATTCAATCAATTTAGTGTGTTTAAAGAAATGGCACGAGACGCCAGATACGGTCAGCTTTGAGCTTGGCAGTATTCCACAAGATTTACATTTCAATTTTAAGCCCGGTCAGTTCATCACCTTGGGTTTAGATATGCCGACGAAAACGGATTACCGTGCTTATTCCGTGGCTTCTTGCCCCGAAGATAACCGCCTGAAGTTGACGGTCAAGCGTGTGGAAGGTGGCTTGGTTTCGAACTTTATTGTTGATGAGCTTGATGAAGGTGACGAGGTTTCTGTGTTGAAGCCGGCAGGTTCGTTTAACTGTATTGATTGCATGCCAACGGCAACAAAGAAAGTAACGCTAGTGAGTGCGGGCTGTGGCATTACACCCGTAATGGCGATGGTAAAATATTGGCTGTCTCAAGACAGTGACATTGAGATTGATTTCGTCCACATGGCACGCAACAAGCTTGAGACTATCTACTTTCAAGAACTTCATCAGCTCGATGAATCACATGCGAATTTCAACTTAAAACTGCTGTTAAAAGACAACGAAGGAACAACCGCCCCTCAAGGTCGTTTAGATAAAAACTGGTTGGTGAAACTGAGCCCAGATATCTTAGATAGAACGGTTTACCTGTGTGGGCCTGTCGGCTTCATGCAAGATATTGAGAGTTATCTGAAAGAGCTTGAGTTCAACATGGATAACTTCTATCAAGAGAGCTTTACTCCTGCTACTCAGGATGCTCAATCAGAAGCGTCAAACGCCGAAATTGCTGACGATACGAATAGTGCTGTTAAGGTATTTGTGCCTGCGTTCGGCGCTGAAGTTGAAGCGGAAACTGGCACACCATTGGCGGATTCATTAGAAAAAGCAGGCGTTCCAATTATTATCGCTTGTCGTAGTGGGATTTGTGGTTCGTGTAAATGCAAAGTGACCAAAGGATCTGTGGAATCAAGCAGCCAAGAAACATTGACGCCAGAGCAGATTGAACAGGGCTACGTGCTTGCATGTTCAAGCTCGATTCAGTCAGATGTTGAGGTTGAGTTATAACAGACGTAAAGCTGTGCAAGAGTGATGAAGACAAGATCTTATTATAGCGATAAAAGTTAGGGCGCTAGATGTAAAAAGGCCACCTAGATCAGTTAGAGAGAGCAGATCTAAGTGGCAACCCTCTTGTTTATACGGGGGAGTAAAACAAAAGGGGTTGCGAAGTCCATACAGACTTCGCAGATATAGTTATTATGTTGTGGAGCTTGTTGCGATGGACGTATCTACAAGAGCGAAGTTAATTAAACTTCTGGGTATGTCTTGTAGCGTACACCCATCATCTGTTCCATACAGTGAACAACTTGGCAGCTGTAGCCAAACTCGTTATCGTACCAAATGTACAGCACGGCACGGTTGTCTTGTGCGATAGTCGCCACACCGTCAACCACACCTGGGTGACGAGAGCCAACCAAGTCGGTAGATACAATCTCAGTCGAGTCTGTGTAATCAATTTGTGCAGACAAAGCAGAAGACAGCGCCATTTTACGCAGGTACTCGTTCAACTCTTCTTTGTTTGTGCCTTTCTCAAGGTTTAGGTTCGCAACTGCCATTGAAACGTTTGGCGTAGGAACGCGAATCGCATTACCTGTTAGCTTACCTTCCATTTCCGGCATCGCTTTTGATACTGCTTTAGCAGCGCCAGTCGATGTCAGTACCATGTTCAATGATGCAGCACGACCACGACGATCACCCGAGTGGAAGTTATCGATTAGGTTTTGATCATTGGTAAATGAGTGCACCGTTTCGATGTGACCAGACAGCACGCCAAACTTGTCGTGAACCGCTTTCAATACTGGCGTGATTGCGTTAGTAGTACAGCTTGCTGCAGAGATGATGGTGTCTTCTGGCTGAATAACATTTTCATTCACACCAAATACCACGTTCTTGATGTCGCCTTTACCAGGTGCAGTCAGTAGCACTTTCTTCGCACCGTTACACGCAACGTGTTGGCTCAGGCCTTCCGCGTCACGCCATACGCCTGTGTTATCAACCACAAGTGCATTTTCAACACCGTAAGCCGTGTAATCCACTTCTTCTGGTTTGTTTGCGTAGATAACTTGGATGAAGTTACCGTTAACGATGATCGCTTTGCGTTCTTGGTCTACAACAATGCTGCCGTTGAATTGGCCGTGTACAGAGTCACGACGAAGCAGGCTTGCACGTTTTTCTAGGTCGCCATCTTTGCCGCCGCGTACAACGATTGCACGTAAACGCAGTGGGTACCCCGGGCCACTTTTCTCGATCAACAGACGAGTTAGCAGTCGGCCAATACGACCAAAACCGTACAATACAACGTCACGAGGTTCTGTCATTGCATCGCCTTGAAGCGATTCTACAAGTGCAGTTTGTAGGAAATCATCCAACCCGTGAGTGTCTTCGCGATCTTGCCAGAATGCATGGGCAAGGCGACCAACATCAATACGACATGGAGACAAGTCCATAGAGAGAAGGTGTTGAATGATTGGTTGAGTCTGTTCTGCTGTAAGAGGAGAACCAGTGTAACGTTTTGCGATACGGTGAGCTTTGATGATGTCGATAGTTGTCGCGTTAACCAGGGTCTTACCAAAGAGGATAACTTCTACGCCTTTTTGACGGTATAACTGACCTAAAGTTGGAGCGATGGATTCAGCAATAGTTTGACTAGTTTGCCAGTCTAGGAGGTGCTTTTCGGGACTCATCTTTACTCGGGACCTTTCACGTTAAGTTTCTGCATTCATGGCGGTTGTAGGGAAGCCAATCAGCATAGGGGATTTGAGGCATCAGGCTGTGGTCTATATTGCCACTTAAATGTGCTTGATATGCCTTGTGTGCAACTTGTAATTTTTATGTGGCAGGATTGTAAGGTACGACGGGTTATTCTGCTAGGAAAAATAAATGCAGACAAATTATCTGTAAGTTGGCTTTATATTAGCCATAAATCAAGTTTTTAGTGTCGATAAAGACTATTGACTTTAACAATCTGTAGCACTTATTTTTCGCCAAAAAATACTCAAATCAAAATATTATATGTAATAAAAGTCATAGTGTTCATTAAAGGTGTGATCGTTAGCTCAAGTTACACGTAAACAGTAAACGATAAATAAGGGAATTAACGAGTATTGATGTTTGACCTTTGAATAAGCCTAGCTTGAGTGTGAAAAGTGCATCACGCAAACGATTGGATGTCACAATTTTAACCTAACTATCCACTTTGTTAGCACGCAGAGTCATTATTCACAGTCTAGTTGAGCCGCAGAATGTGGATGTGTACTTGTTATGCCGGTGATAATAACTGGATAAAACGTCTTTTGTTTACATTTTGCTCACTAAAACCTCGCTTGCTTACATCTCATTTGTAGAAACCTCCTCGAGTAGACCTCTCTCACGTAACGTTCACTTGTCTAAAATCGGCTTGTCTCAATCTCACTTAGTAAAGCAGACTCCTCCGCTTTAAAGCCCTGTTTTGGATGCCTGTTGATTCTAATTTTTCGTTCTGGGCTCAGAGTATCATTTGTTCATATCCAATTTGATCAATAACCCCCTGTTAATGTCCTATTCTTAATTTGGGCTAGGTAAATTACTTTCGGGAAGGGAGTCGTTATAAAAATGATAAATATGTCAATTAGATGGCGTCTTATTTTTCTTTCCACGGTTTCTGTACTCATTATGTTCGGGTTTACAGTGAATGAAGTGCTTAAGAACGATGAGAAGATGAATCACCTTGAAACAACGCGTATTAAGGTCGAAGCGCTTCAATTTTTTAATACGGTTTCAAGTGATGCTTATCGATGGTTGGTGCTGTCTAATGATTCCCCTGAGAAAGGTCAGTTGCTTTTAACACTGCAATCAGAACTGGATAGACTGACTCAGTATGGAATGCGACTTCAACGGTTCGACAGCAATTGGAGTATTGACCCTCAGTTAGCTGAATTGAAAAAGTTGTTGATGATCCTAGCTAGTACACCTGAAACGACAGACAGCAGAAAATTGACAGAGCGCGCTTTCGACTTGTTAAAAGACGTGCTGATGGAGCTGTCCGAATATCGCATGGCTTTAGTCGATGCCAATATTGGTCAAGCGGAAGCGATGTTTATCAATCTTACGCATTATGTGTTTTGGACTCAGAGAGAAGCGTGGTTAAGCTTCAGTTTGTATCGCTCGCCCGAGCTAAGAAATCAATATTTATTGAGCTATGTAGGTGCGCTAGAGAGGCAGCAACAGTTGCTTGATACATTTTTCCGCTCTGATACTCGTTCACCTGAAATTAGGCAACTGCTAAACGCGGTCGCCAAAGATGATTTTCAAGACAAATTTATATCTCGAATCCTCAAAGGGGACTTTTCATCACCCGAAATATATCAACACTTGAAAAGCTTAGAGGTTAAAAAACGGGCTATTTCAAACGCGATTGGCGCTTACACCAATCAAATACAGTTTGAACTGACCAAGAATATCGCGTTGCAGAAAAGGCAAACCTTGGTCATGACGTTGCTTATACTCATCGCTTCTGGTGTTTTGATGTGGCTTGGGGTTGCGACATCTCTGCGCTTAAACAGAAACCTGTCGATTATCTTGAAAGGTGTGTCGGAATGCGCTGATAGCTACGGC
The DNA here is from genome assembly GCF_041471145.1 of Vibrio sp. 10N.261.54.A5. Taxonomy (NCBI): domain Bacteria; kingdom Pseudomonadati; phylum Pseudomonadota; class Gammaproteobacteria; order Vibrionales; family Vibrionaceae; genus Vibrio; species Vibrio sp. 10N.261.54.A5. Next base: position 14,705 of record NZ_JBFRNU010000057.1, read on the forward strand.
CAGCCAAAGGTGATTCGTATCCAAGGGAACGATGAGCTTGCCGAGTTCACTGAAACCCTAAATCGAGTGATGGAACGCAACTATCTGCACAACAAAGAGTTGATAACAGCAAAAGAAGACGCGATTTCGGCTAACAAAGCCAAAAGCGCATTCTTAGCAAATATGTCACATGAAATACGCACGCCACTTAACGGGATCATTGGCATGGCTGAGATCTTATCTCAAAGCCAACTGAGCCCAAATCAACAAGAAGTACTGGGGGATATCGAATCGTCCTCTCACTCTTTACTGGTGCTGCTGAATGACATACTCGACCTGTCTAAAATCGAGTCGGGTAACTTGATGTTGTCACCACACAATGCTGATTTGCGAGAAGCGGTTTATGACTCTGTGAGTGTGATTCAGTCGAAAGCGATAAGTAAGGATATTGAGCTCGACATCAATATCGATTATCAAACGCCGTCACAACTGTTTTTCGATGAGTACCGCGTGAGACAGGTGCTGACCAATCTGCTTTCTAATGCCATCAAATTTACGTCTAAGGGCACAATTACAACTGACATTGCTTATACACCTATGTCTATGGGCAGGGGCAAGCTTGAATGCAGCGTGTCTGATACCGGGATTGGGATTGAGCCCGAGAAGTTAGAGTCCATATTTGAACCTTTCACTCAAGAAGATGGCAGCATTACCCGTCAATTTGGCGGTACGGGGTTAGGGCTTGCGATTTGTCGACAGCTTGTTGATCTGATGGGTGGTTACATTACCGCGCGTTCAGTGAAAGGAGAGGGCTCTACATTCACTTTTTGTTTGTATGTCGATGTTGTAGAAGCGCCTGTTCAAACTTTCGATAACCTGAGCCGAGCGACCATCATCTCGAACTCTTTCAATTACCTCGATCAGCTCGTTAAAGAGTGTGAGCGTTTGAATGTTCGAGCCAATGTGGTGTCATCCATTGCTGCCCTTAGTGAAAGTGTAAAAGAAAGTGACTTCATACTTTATTGTCATACCTTGCACCACTCTATGGAAAAAGATCTTGCGACGTTGAAGGTGATATATCCTCTTGCTCGCGTCATCGTTTGTCAGCATCACCTATTTAAAACCAACCTAATCAGAGAAACGGTCCACTCGACTCATACCTTGCCATTCTTGGGCCGACGTTTCTTAACCAGCTTACAATCTCTCGATGTGGGCGAAGAGCAAACGCCTCAAGTGGAAGCAAAAGATGAAGAAGTTCGCTCTCTGAATCGACGCATTTTGATCGTTGAAGACAATCTGATGAATCAAAAAATAGCGAGCTTCTTCCTTGAGCAAGCGGGTTATGAATATTTGATTGCCAGTAATGGCCAAGAAGCGGTGGATGTCATCACCCAGGGTGCTCAGTTTGATGCAGTCTTAATGGACTGCATGATGCCTGTTATGGATGGCATAACGGCGACTCGTGCGATACGTCAGTGGGAAGCCGATCAACAAGTCACACCATTACCCATCATAGCTTTAACCGCCAGTGTTCTAGAAGAAGACATCAAAGATTGTTTTGAAGCCGGTATGAACGCCTACTTACCTAAACCCTATAAATCTCACCAGCTGTACGATCTTTTCAGTAGCCTTGATATTGTCTAGGGCTCCCGTATCAAGGCTAGCGCGGCGCTACTTAACGAACTTCCAATCCAAGGTTGTATTGTGCAAGGCAACGACCGACATAGCTGATGTTCAGCAAGGCTGCGACTAAGATCGTGCTGATGTGGGCGACGATTTGAATTGGCAGTGAGAAGTGATCGGCCATTGGATAAGCAACAATAATACTGAGAAGCATAAGCAAGGTTGTGATAGCTAGACTGAAGTTTGAAACAGAAAGCAGAGTTTGAAAGCGTTGAGTCATCGTCTTCATATTGAATTCCTAATTGCTATTAATAATTATGATACTTGTTATTAATATCAATTAGCGTTCCAGTTTTAATTTACATTTAAAATCATAATCTTATGTAATTTCGCTTGTTTTTAGAGTCTAAGTGACACGTGCGAATTGCAGGTCTTTATGACTCGATCGTGTTTCTTTACCATTGTCTAAACCCACAAGTATCGATGTGGAATCGAACACCTGAATATAAACCAAGCCCAACATTATTTTTTTGCCCGAATTCCGAATGAATATTTTTAAGTTTCACGTGTAGATCTTCGCGAGTAATGTCATTTGCAGGCACTAGGTCTAAGGCACAAAACTCTAAGTGCTTACTTCGCAGTGCACCACCAGCTTGTTGATTGTAGATATCGGTTCGCTCTCCAGATACTGGTATAACAACACCGATTTCAGGCTCAATATATTGTTGTATGTACTTCAGGGTATTGATCATGTTTGGCACATGTTTCTTATTTGGGAGGGTAAACAAGGTTGTATTACTCATTGCCCAATCCGTCCCTTGCAATAGAACGAGATGCAGAGGCATGCTCTGAGTAACGCCATTGTCCTTGAGTTGTTGTCCGATTGCTCTCACTTGGTCTTGAGCGTGATTGAGGAGCATCCAACCTCGAAATGCTGATCGGGTCGGAACCTTGTAGCCATGAACATCGACCACGAGATCGTCATAAGTGATTTCGGTTTCTTCGGTATAAAGTTTCTCAAATTTTTCAGGGTAAGGTTGTGTCGTTGATAACGCCAAGGTTATCAGAATACTTCCGTACATAAAGTCTCTCCATCGCTAGTGTACACTCGTTATTTAGTTTGATACTGCTGTTGAGTTTCATTCATTTTGCTTAGGTACGCTTAAGCCTAGACGGTTAGGTTTAGATGCTTAAGTATAGACGCTGGAGTTTAGGTAAAAAAACCCACTACTAAGAGTGGGTTACTAACATTGTTACAAGTAAATTAGCGAGGTTAGATTACTTCTTACCTTGGATTTGCTTGTCTTCTTCTGTCAGTTCACGAATGCGACGGCTGATGTCACGGCGAGCTTTAGAAATCTCAGCGCTCTTGATGATGTGGTCATCAACACGGTCTTCGTAGTCAGCTTTCATATTTTTGATAATGCCTAGGATCTCGTCGTGGGTCATCTCTGGCTTGATGTAATCAAGTAGGTTATCAAGAAGGTCGACACGCTTACGGTTGTCACGAACTTTCTTTTCGTTGTCTAAAAGTTCACGCTTAAGTTTGTTCTTACGTCGTGCTTGGTTAACAATTTCAAATACGCTGCTCATAGATTCCTTTTCCTATTCGTCAAATACGTTGTCTGCTTCTGATTAAAGCACATCAATTGATGATGTAACAGTCTTTAGATCAAAGCAAAAGTAAGGTTGTTTAATTATTCGTCACTCTCGCTGATGTGTGATTGTTTTTATCTTACCGTTCAAGTTAATATCCCATGTAGATACTGCATTGATACGAAATGTGAAATGAATCAACAACAATTGGAAAACGAAGAATTGGACGACAATGTCACTGAATCTTCAGCAGAACAAAACAAGCTTCGTGATGCGTATGTACAAGAGCGTACTTATTTGGAAGTCGTGGAAATAGAGCTAAACCGTTCTAAGATCATAATGATTGATGAACAGGGCAGAAAGAAACGAGTACCAATTTTGTCTGAACACTAGTTACTGCATTGTTAGGTGTTGAGATGGAATTATCAAAATAATAAAAAGGAAAAACGATGAACACAGTACTTTCCCCAATTGAAGCGAGAATTATCGGTTGTTTGATCGAGAAAGAAGTCACTACTCCCGATCATTACCCACTGACACTGAACAGTTTAACCACGGCATGCAATCAAAAGAGTAACCGTGAACCTGTTCTCTCTCTTTCTGAGTCAGATGTTTTAGATGCAGTTGATGGTTTAATCGGACGTCGCATGGTGAGTGATGAGAGCAGCTTCAATAGCCGTGTTAATAAGTATCAGCATCGTTTCTGCAACACTGAGTTCGGCGATCTGCAATTTACAGAGCAAGAGCGTGCAATCATCTGCTGTATGTTACTGCGCGGTGCGCAAACACCCGGTGAACTTCGTACTCGAACGGGTCGCCTTGCAAACTTTAGTGATGTGAAAGAAGTAGAAGCAACATTAGACAAACTCGCTGCAAGAGAAGCAGGTGCCTTGGTTGTGAAGCTGCCACGCGAAGCGGGTAAACGTGAATCACGCTACCAGCATTTGTTGAGCGGTGAAGTGGACGTTGAAGCGTTTGCGATGGCATCAGTAAGCGCGGCTGCCCCCTCTGCAACGAGTGAAAAGTTTGAAGAGCTTGAGTCTGAAGTTGCAAGCCTACGAGCAGAAGTGGCAGAGCTTAAGGCTCTGGTTGAATCACTGCTTTAAATGTCAGATGCTGATAAAAATGCGGATTGGGTCGTGTACTTGATCCGCAATCGTCACAATGCCCTTTATTGTGGCGTGACGAACAATCTAGAACGTCGATTTGAACAACATCAAACCGGTAAAGGCGCCAAAGCTTTAAAAGGTAAAGGCCCACTTAAGCTAGTTTGGAGCTTTGGTGTTGGCTCAAAAAGTGAGGCGTTGAAAACCGAATACGCGATCAAGCAGTTGCCCAAATCCCGCAAAGAAAAACTGGTATCACTCAAACTGATTATTGAGTGGCAAAAAGACAAAATTCAATATATCGAAGTCTCATAATTCATAGCTAAAATGTTTGTTATTGATTAAATCTTAATAGTGTAAGGAGCTATATCGGCTCTAGCTAAGCTTATGAATTTAAATGGTAATTACTCTTACCGTGAATGGGCTGAAATCATAATTTAACTCGTTGTTCTTAATCTCCATTCCAAATTAACATATTGCTCATTTAGAATGTCGTTCTAATTAGTGTTAGACGCTATCATTTATCATCGTTGTCCTACATAATATCCATTAGCCATACAAAGAGATGGTGTCATGCTAGGTTAAAAAATGAGCCAAAGTAGCTCATATAAAACGAGAAAAATATGAAACGTTTACTGATGTTGTTTGGACTTGCCGTATTTTCTGCGTCCGCTCTTTCCCATGGTACTCATGTCCTCAATAGGTACTGGGAATACCAAGATTATCTTTCCACTTTTCCAGAACAAAGAGCATTGACCGATAAAATGGTCGAGGCTGTACAAAATCACCCTGTGCCACTGAGAAGAATCCAAGACGAACCAATTACGATTTCCGTGGTGTATCCGGGCCAACAGATCTCGGATTACTGGGTTCGTAATATTCAAGCTTTTGAGAAGCGTCTCGATAGGCTGAAGATCCGCTACCAAATAAATCAAGTATTTACCCGTATTAATGCCGATCTCGCGCAGCAGAGTATTTCGTTGCAAGAAGCGATTGAAAACAAGACGGATTATTTGATTTTCACGCTAGATACCACGCGCCACCGCAAGTTTATCGAGCACGTGTTGACCTCTACAGACACCAAACTGATTCTTCAAAATATCACGACGCCAGTGCGAGCTTGGGCAGATAGACAGCCATTTATGTATGTGGGTTTTGACCATGCGACAGGCAGCTTAAAACTGGCGGACTATTTTAAACAAGTAAGTCCGCCAGACAGTAAGTATTCTGTTTTGTATTACTCACAAGGCTATATCAGTGATGCGCGTGGAGATACTTTTATCCATGAAGTGAATACGGTTACCAACTTTACCCTTAAGTCTTCGTTTTACACAAAATCAAACAAAGACAGTGGCTACCAAGCGGCTAAAATCAGCATAGAGAACGATAAGGATCTAGACTTTATCTATGCATGTTCAACGGATGTCGCTCTCGGTGCAATGGAAGCGATTCGTGAATCGGGCCAAGACATCTTAGTGAATGGTTGGGGAGGCGGCTCTGCTGAACTTGAAGCCATTGCAAGGGGCGACCTAGATGTTACTGTCATGCGTATGAACGACGATACAGGCATTGCAATGGCAGAGGCGATCAAGTGGGATCTAGCCGGTTTGGAAGTGCCTACCGTTTACTCTGGTGAATTTGAAATTGTCACCAAGGAAGATTCCCCAGAACGTATTTCAGAACTTAAACAGCGAGCATTTAGGTACTCAGGTCACTAATGAAGAAAAGTTACGCCAGTACACCTAGAAACACTTTAGCTAGACTCATTACGCGTATCGTTATTTTGGTGATAGGCGTGATGGCACTTGGCGTGCTTATTCATAATTATGAAACCAGCAGTAATATCGTACAGCAAGAGACGAATCGAACGGTACAGCAAACCTCAAGCCTGATCCAAAACATGTTTGATTATCGTTTGTCGGTGCTGCAAATCCATCAAGACAGTAGCTCACACAGTGAAACTCTCAGAGAGTACTTTGATACGGGTAATGACGAGACTCTGAGCTACTTTTTCTTTGGTGTTGACCAACGTGAACCGGATCATGCACCAGATTTACGCTTTGTCTCAACCCACGATGGTTTGGCTTGGGAAGACGGCAACAGTCAATTTTATGGTTTGGATGAGTCCAACTTAAAGCATATTTCTGATGAGGTTTCGTTCAGCAGTAATTGGCATTTTATTAAACTGAGGACAGATATAGGTAAGCGTCACTTGTTGGCTCGCCGTACCCCTATTGTTGATAACGCTACTGGGGAAGTCCTTGGTCAACTCTATATCGCCATTGTGCTTGACAACAACTTCTCTTTGGCTGAGTCAATCCAACAGGGCAGTAATAGCGAAAATATCGTGATTGAAGCGCACGGTACACCGGTGACATCGACATTCAGTGGTGATGAAAGCTACACCATTACTGACATCCTCAATTACCAAATGTACGAACAGTTGCCGCGTCATTTCGTTACCATCGCAACCATTAAGATTAATGCTGTTGAAACTCCTTTAATCATTCGAGCTGTTCAAAAAAATAATAATTTCATTGCGTTAGAAGAGAATTATCAGCGTGCGATCATCGTGGTGATTGTGGTGATCATATTGATGTCTTTTTTTGCTCGAACTTGGATTCAAAAGAGAGTCTCAGCCGAGCTTGATAAGCTAATGGACTTTACTCGTTCGGCAAGTGCTAGCGAAAAGTACAACAAGTTCGATGGCTCTAACATTTTCGAATTTCATCATATTGGTTGTACTCTTGAAGACACCTTTGAGCGCTTATCTGAACAGAATCAAAAATTCCAAGATCTCTTTAACTTTGCTCATTCGCCTATCTTAGTTTGGTCTGAAAAAGGCGATTTGATTCAGATGAACCCCGCCGCTCGCATGGCGTTGTTCGATGCTGATGACAATTATGGTCCAATTGCCCAAGAGTTTGAGCAGCGAATGCTGCCTAATATTCAAATGGTGGTTCAGGGTTCTAAACTGACGGGTATTAACGTACCCATTGGTGAAAAGGTGTTTCGTTGGAACATGTCTGCTATTCGCGTGGAACACGGCATCACAGGAGTGGTGGTACAAGGGCAAGATATTACTAAGCTAATCGAGGCGGAAAGACAGGCTGATCGAGCAAGAGAAGAAGCTGAGCATCTTGCGAATGTGCGAGCAGACTTCTTAGCTAAGATGAGTCATGAGATTCGCACGCCGCTCAACGGTATTCTCGGTGTGTCTCAGCTGCTCAAGCGCTCTATGCACAATGAAGATAATCGCGAGCAGGTGGATGTACTGTGTAATAGTGCGGAACATTTACTGGCGGTACTTAACGATATCTTGGACTTCTCAAAGATTGAGCAAGGGCAGTTTAATATTCAAAAGAAAGACTTCCGTTTAGGGGAGTTAGTTAATACCTTAGACAGCATCTATCGACCGCTGTGTGAAGATAAATCCGTCGAATTTACCATTGTGAATCACTTGGTTGATGACATTGAAATCAATACCGACCAAGTACGCCTCAATCAGATCATGTTTAATCTGTTGAGTAATGCTTTTAAATTCACTCATCAAGGCGGTATCTCCGTCAGCTTTGAGCTCGAGAGTATCTTTAACTCCGATCACGCCAGCTTGATCGTTCGAGTGAAAGATTCTGGCATTGGTATTGATGAAAGCAAAATTGATGCTGTTTTTGAACCCTTTGTTCAAGCCGAAGAGACCACCACTCGTGAATATGGTGGCACTGGTTTAGGACTTACAATTGTAAAAAATCTGGTCGATATGCTGGAAGGGGACATTCAAGTCCGCAGCGTGATAGGTCAAGGCTCAGAGTTCACGATAGAAATTCCTGTAGTCGTACACGCCAAGCCGCTATTAGTCGATGCTAAGCAACAAGCTGAGGTTGAGCCAGAGGCGTTGTTTAGTCGACCTTTGAATGTGTTGCTGGTGGAAGACAATCACACCAACGCCTTTATTGCTCAGGCTTTCTGTAAGAAATATGGCATGGTCGTCACCTGGGTAAAAGATGGCTTAGAAGCGATTGAGATGGCTAAGACGATTACCTATGACTTGATCTTGATGGATAACCAACTCCCTAATCTCGGTGGTGTTGAAACCACTCAGCAGCTAAGAGGTGAGATTGGTGTGTCAGCCCCTATTTATGCGTGTACCGCTGATGCTCAAGAGTCAACTAGAGACAGCTTTATGGCCGCAGGGGCGAATTACGTGATTGTAAAGCCGATTAAAGAAGAGTCGCTCCACCAAGCGTTTGTTCATTTCAAAAACTCATACTGGAATGACACAGAGCACTAGGCTTTAACTTAGTGCTCTTTAATGGAGTCTGTTGAAGAGAAGTAACTAATTTTCTGCCTTTATATCGAGCCAGCGACAAAGGCTTGTTCCAATAGCAGCGTTTTCAACTCATCACTCATATCTAGGTGTTCAGGGAATTGGATACCTAGCAGCCAGCCTTGTCTTTGCCTTTTCTTACTTACCACCTTGTAGACAAGATCGTCATCTAAGTACTCATTTAAGTCAGAATTAACTTTTATCTTCCAGCCGACATCAATATCTGATTGCTGGGTAAGATAGATACCGCACCCTGACGCTGAAAAGTCGACTAGTGTGGCATCCAGCGACAAGGTATCAAAAGTGACTTCACAGCTGAGACGTACTTTATACCTTTCGTGTTCACGAATAGGCTTGGTTGCAAAGTTTGAGGGTGGGCGAAGGAAGATTAGATGTGCTGGAGAGGTGATATGAGCCAGTACATTGGTTTTGAACGCGACAATGTGCCCAAGTTCGGTGTCGGTAATCGCACGAACAATAATATCAACGTTTGTGAGCTTTCTCAGCGTCAGTGCTTCTGTCGCTTTTTGCGTAAGCTCTAGGATGAGGTACTGATCTTCTTTGTGTCCGATATAAAGTGTACTGATCTGGATTGAGTCGTCTGGGCCAAATTCCAATACACCTGCTGTTTTTGTACCTGGCTTTAGGTATCTGAACAGTTCTAAGTTTTTATCTTTATGCATATTCGTTACTGAACAATGTTAATCGTTTGATAAAATAATATAACGCCCTGATAAAACTATGTCATTAGTTTCATTGAAGTAAATAGCAGCGTACAACAAAAAAGTGAATCGCTATCTCAAGTAAACAACGGCTTACTCTTGTCGTAAAACAAGATACACTGCTGACAGATATATACTTGATGGAGAAATAGTAAATGGAACTGGAAACCTTATTGAATACTCTGGCTGAAACCCCAGAGGCCGTGCAATTTGAAGATACAATGCAAGTGATCGAAGCTCACTATGATTTTTCTGAGCGCGAATTTCGCAATGGTGAGGTAGTGAACGCTGCAGGGCAGAATAATGGTTCGTGCAAGATTTTTGCTTTTGGTTTAGAGCAAGGCCTATCAGCAGAGCAAACACTTGCTTGTTTTGGTCAATTTTATCGTAACGACGTGCTAGGTTTTCCTGAGAACAGCGACCATCAAAATATTCGTAACTTTATGGTTCATGGCTGGAATGGTATCCAGTTTTCTCAGCCTGCGCTGGTTGCAAAAGTGAAGTAGACACTAACCAGGTAACGATTAGGTCGAAATTTAATCTCAGTATTTTGAAGCGAGAAAACAACCTCTCGCTTTTTTTGTCTATGTTGAACTGGCTAGTAACTTGCTATCCAGTAACTTACTAAATGGGCTCTAAACTACTGAACGGGCAGGGCAGACAAGCACTTACGACACATACAAACTCCAGCCTTTGGAATATCGCTAGTATCTCGTTTTTCTAACTCAAAACACCAACACGTCTCTTTGCCCGCACTGATATCGCATTGAGCTGGCTCATTACACTGTGGACATTGGTGAGTCGAACTCGCGCCACTAAGATTATCCATAACCGACGTTTGCTCTTCTTCAGATAAGCCTTTCCAACCTATAATTTCATCCATTGTTCGAAAGCAGCCACTACACATTCCGCCATTATTTTTACAAGCCGCTCGGCAAGGTGTTTTCATTTCTCTAACCTGTGATTCATTTGGGCTGAAATGTAGCATATTTGTTTCTTCTTGAAGAGCCGTTAAGCTAAGAAATTACTCAGTTAAATTTAGAAATGACCTCGTAATTTTTAGGCTTTTCATGTAACATCTCGCCCCTTTTGTTGAGTGGGGGGATATTATGTTTATTGGATTTGATTATGGAACAGCGAACTGTTCTGTCGCGGCGATGGTTAATGGAGAGCCAAGCCTGTTACCGCTAGAAGGTAACAACCACTATATTCCCTCAACCGTGTTTGCGCCTACTCGTGAGAGTGTTTCTGAACATCTATTCCGCCACTTGAATATCAAGCCGAGTGATGCGATCGGTGAGCAAGTACTACGACGTGCGATTGCGCTGAACAGAGAAGAGAGTATCGACTTAGTGCCAGAAGACATGGCATTTGGTCAGGCTGCGTTGGACTTATATTTAGAAGACCCTCGCGATGTTTATTATGTTAAGTCCCCTAAATCTTTCCTTGGCGCGAGTGGACTGCATGATGTGCAGGTGAGCTTTTTCGAAGATTTAGTGTGCGCCATGATGGCAAATATCAAGAATCAAGCCGAACTCACGACTCAAGAGCAGATCAAGCAAGCTGTTATCGGCCGACCAATTAACTTCCACGGTCGAGGTGGTGAAGAGGCGAACAGACAAGCTGAAGACATACTGTCTCGCGCAGCTAAGCGTGCCGGTTTCCTTGATATCGCTTTTCAATTTGAGCCCGTAGCCGCAGGCCTTGATTACGAAAGCACATTAACTGAAAACCAAACAGTATTGGTTGTTGATATTGGCGGGGGTACCACCGATTGCTCATTATTAGAAATGGGACCAACGTGGTCTGGTAAAGCGGATCGTACCCAGAGCTTGTTGGCACACAGTGGACAAAGGGTAGGGGGGAATGACCTCGATATCTATCTTGCATTCAAACAACTGATGTCACCTTTTGGTATGGGCAGCAAAGGCATTTCGGGTATTGATATGCCACTGACTCAATTCTGGAACCCAATTGCGATTAATAATGTTGAAGCTCAAAAGAACTTCTATTCAAGAGAAAACCTAGCGGCATTAAAATTACTTCGTAAAGAAGCGTCAGAGCCTCAAAAGCTAGAACGTTTGATGAAGGTTTATCACGACACTTTGGGTTACGGTATTGTGCGTAGAGCGGAAGAGGCCAAGATTGCGCTGGCAGAATCCCCTCAATATCGTGCTGCGATTAATGTTGCCTCTGAACTGGTCGAGGTAGATATCTCAGTCGAACAGATGGTTGAAGCGATTGAAACACCAAAGTCTAAGATGATTGAGTTGGTTAAAGAAGCGATTCAACAAGGCCAGAAAAAGCCAGACGTAATCTACATGACGGGTGGTTCCGCTCGTTCACCGATACTTCGTGAAGCCGTACAACAAGCTGTGCCGAATGTACCGATTGTGAGTGGTAATTACTTCGGTTCAGTAACTGCAGGTTTAGCTCGTTGGGCTGAGGTTTGCTTCAAATAAGAGTTCAATGATGAGTTATGAAGGGCAACCAGTCGCTGATTGGTTGCCCTTTTTTTGTTTTTCTCTAATGAACTTTCTATTGAACGATTTTTCCTAGCTCATATTGGGATTTGTTTCACAAAGCTAAATATTTCAGCTGAGCTCTACGTGTTACAAAATGTTTCAAAGGCAAAGGCGAGCCTCTCGATGGTCTGATGAGTTACCTTGGGTTTAGATTTTTAATGCTTTTTTAGTGATTATAAAATCAAAAATAATCAAAGTATTTATCTCAAAGAATGAAAGGAGATCCCAGCAATTGTCGTGTTAATCAACTGTTTTAAAAGGTATTTTTGTTTTTTATAGTGCGATTTTTTTTATTTTATATATTTTAATGCAACTTTCTTGTCATTCGTATATTAGGGTTTGCCTACTTGTTAAATGCAGGTAACAACTTCTCCGTAAGCACGAGGTTGTTAGTGAATAACTCACCCAGTTACATAATGGATATGACAATGAATAAGAAACTTTTAGCGCTAGCAATTTCTGGTGCAGTATTTGGTACACAGGCAGTTGCAGTAGAACTTTACAACGAAGACGGCACAACATTCTCTGTTGGCGGCCACGTTTCAGTTGCAGTTGGTGATGTAAACAGCGATGACCGCCTTAACAGCGACGACATCGGTGTAGAAACTGTTTCTCCACGTATCAACTTCGGTGCAACTCATGAACTTGGTAACGGCTTTACTGCTGATGCTAAAGGTGAATGGGCGCTAAACATGCTAGACGGTGGTGATCAGTCATTCACAACTCGTCTTGGTTACGTTGGCCTTTCTCACGATGATTACGGTCGTGCAGCAGTAGGTACTCAATGGGCACCTTACTACAACGTTGCTGGTGTAGCAGATATGCCAATCGCATTTGCGAATGACTTCATCTACGAAGATCACGGTAATCTAGGTACTGGTCGTGGCGAAGAGATGGTTAGCTACGGCAACGCTATCGACTTCGGTAACGCTGGTTCTCTAAACGCAGCTGTTGCATGGCAAGGTCGCAAAGCTGATGGTGCGAACGAATACGGCAACCGTGCTCAAATCGCGTTGAACTACGCGATCGCTGATTTCACTGCAAACTACGCATACAACACAGGTGACGTAACTTACGCTCTTGCTGGTTCACAAACTGCTGATTCACATGTAGTAAGTGCAACTTACGGTTCATACGGCGCTGAAGGTTTATACCTTGCTGGTGTATACGCAATGAACAACTACATGAACTCAGGTAACGGCCAGATTCTTGAAGAGTCAGTTGCAGTTGAATTGCTTGCATCTTACGCGCTTTCTAACAGCCTTAACCTAAGCGTTAACTACGAAGCGGTAGAAGACGATAAGAAGAGCGAAACAGTATTCTCTACAACAGCTCTACAAGCTGAATACAACTTCACATCTCAGTTCGTAGGCTTCGCTGGTTACCAATTCGACCTACAAGGTTCTGGTGAGTACAAAGAGAAAGCTGACGACCAATGGCTACTTGGTGCTCGTTACTACCTATAAGTCGCAGACTGATTTAGCATAGTGTTTACTCCTTAGGTTTACCTTTTAGGATACTGTCCTAGACACCATGCTAAGCCCTCTCAAACCTTTTGGTTAGAGAGGGCTTTTTTCGTTTTGGGCTTTTGTCTTGAATGGTGATTTCGCACTATTGCGACCTTCGTATAAACGCTTTCAAATCATCGAATTGAGCTAAAGATCAGAATTTAGATATTGGTAACCATCTTGTCGAAGACTCTCATTTTATGATGCGTTAAACTCTCCACTCAAAAAAAATAGTTCAGGGATAAACTATGAGCAGTGTTGTCGATCAGGAACAGCTGATGAATTCGAGACGAACAGCAACCCCAACTAAGGTGCTGTGTGTTGGGCGTAACTATGTCGATCACATCGAAGAACTCAATAACGCAATCCCAGACTCTATGGTGGTTTTCAATAAACCAAGTACCAGCGTTACGTCATCCCTGTCTTCTTTTCATCAAGAAGCGCTGCACTACGAAGCAGAAATCTGTTTTATTGTTGAAAATGGCCAGTACTCCGCTGTGGGTTTAGGACTAGATCTCACCAAACGTGAATTACAAAGTAGCTTAAAAGCGAAAGGCCTACCTTGGGAGCGCGCCAAGGCGTTTGATGGTTCCGCTGTCTTGAGTCGCTTTGTTCCAATTGATAACTTAGACCTTGCAGACTTAAACCTAGAGTTGTTTATTAACTGTGTTCGTGTTCAGAAAGGACATGTTGAGCAGATGCTTTACTCTCCAAAAACTATCCTAGAAGAGCTGTCTTCTTATACCACCTTACTAGACGGCGATGTTGTGATGACAGGTACGCCAAAAGGTGTTGGGGCCGTACATCGAGGCGATATCTTCCTTGGTCGCCTAAAGTGTGGCGATACGACATTGATTGAGATCGAATGGGTAGCAAGTTAATTAGTCTTTTCTATTTAGTTAATAAATTGGCTTTGTCGCTTAATGTTGGTTTTTAATTCGATTAAATAAACGTCGAGCAACTGATTGCATCTGGAAGGGTGTTGGTAATTGATATAAAATCCGCCTCCGTTTTTATCAATGCTGACCCTCATGATCGACTTAACCATTTTACCTGTCTACCTGACTGCCGTTGTTGCACTTCTTCTTTTACCTGGCCCTGATATGTTACTGATTGCGAGTTCAAGCATGAGCTATGGCCGTAAGGTCGGCGTGTTTGCAAGCCTAGGTAATGCGACTTCTGGAATCATTCTGACAGTATTAGCGGCCATGGGTGTATCAGCGTTGATCGCAATGAGCCCAATAGCGCTTAAAGCTCTCCATTTGTTAGGCGGCGCGTACTTGTTGAAGATGGGTTGGGATTGCCTGCGAACAGAGCAGGGTAATGCGCCGGAGTTAAACGATAATTTTGCTGCAAAAGCCTATTATCAACGAGCGCTGATCAGCAACCTGCTTAACCCTAAAGCCTTGGTATTTTTCGTGATGTTTCTGCCTCAGTTTGTGTCGACGAATATTGAAGCGACTTCCGGTCAGCAGATGCTTGTTCTGGGTTTATTACTGAATGTTCTCGGCTTAACGTTTAACTTTTTGCTGGTGGCGTTAGTGGGTACGATTGGTAAATCTCTCGTAGAAAACGCGAAGTTTCGTACCTATCAACAGAAAGTCATGGGCGGAGTTTTCATAGTGTTAGCTATCTGGATGTTGTCTTCTTTCTTTACTTCGTAGACGAATCAAATCAGACATCTTCTCGTGGTTAGCCGCTGAGACAAAAATGGACGCTTCGAGCGTCCATTTTTATGTTTAACCGTTACATGTTGAACGCGCTAAATCGCTATGAATTCAACTCTTGTTGGTGCTGTTCAATCAGTTTCTCCATGTACTTCTCACCGCGCAGGCGAGTGTCTTCATAGGTTTCTGTCCCTTCAAATTTTGTCACCGTCTCATAGTAGACCTTAACTTTTGGCTCAGTACCGGAAGGTCTTACGATAATGCGTGAACCATCTTCGAGATGATAGATGAGTACGTCACTTGCAGGCAGGTTAATGGCTTCAGTATTGCCTCCAATGACGAAGCGTAAAGAAGACTGCAGGTCTTCAATTACAGAGATAGCGACACCGTTGATTGCTTTAGGCTGTGCTGAGCGGAGCTTAGAACCAATCGATGGTGAATCTGGGTCTAGTGCAATACTTCGCTGAGCGTTGGTATGAACCCCATGTTCAAATGAAATTTGAGCAAGAAGATCCCAAACTGTTCGACCTTGAGACTTTAACTCCTCAACCAATTGAGCAAACACGACAATAGCAGACAGCCCATCTTTGTCTCGTACTTGAGTACCAATTGTGTAGCCTAATGCTTCTTCATAGGCGAACAAGAAGTCGTTCTGATCATTTTCCAATTGCATGCCAATATTCGCTAACCATTTAAAACCTGTCAGCGTTTGGAAATAAGTCGCCCCGTGGGATTGAGCTACTTTTTCAAGCAATGTTGAAGATACGATACTGTTACCAACTAATTGGTTTTTGGTATGCGGCTTTGAGAGTAGATAATGAGCGAATAGCACGCCGACTTGGTCACCTGTTAGCATTTTGTATGAGCCATCATCTGTTCTCACTGCAACCGCAAATCGGTCTGCATCTGGATCGTTGGCACAAGCAATGTCGGCATCGACACTTTTTGCTAAGTTAACCACCAGATCCATCGCGCCTTTTTCTTCCGGATTCGGGAAGTTGACGGTCGGGAAGTTACCATCGGGCTCTCTTTGCTCGGCGACGCTGAACACCTTATGGAAACCAGAATCGTGAAGTAGATCCTCGGCCATTTGTGCGCCGACACCATGCATTGCGGTATAGGTGATGGTGGTGTTCGCCGATTCGATCTCGTCACTCACGTATGGGCTCTGATTGATCGCAGCGCGGTACGTTTGATAATAGCCTTCAGTTAACCACACCAACTTACCTTGCGTTTCAGCGTCACTTAGGCTCATTAAAGGGAGCGGCTTGGTTGATGCGATATCGATTTCAGCGGCAATACCCGCGTCGTGAGGAGGAATGATTTGAGCGCCATTCTCCCAGTACACTTTGAAACCATTGTATTCTGGTGGGTTGTGGCTGGCCGTCACCACAACGGCAGCTGCGGCGTTGAAGTGCTCAATACCAAAAGCAACGATAGGGGTCGCCGCGACGTTCGAGGTTAGATAAACCTTAATGCCTAAAGCCGTGAGTACGGAAGCGGTATCAATCGCGAACTGCTTGGAATCTAAACGGCCGTCATAACCGACGACCACACCGCGGATGGTCGCATTAGCGATATGTTCGATTAAGTAGTGGCCGAGCCCGGTTGCTGTTTCCTGTATGACTAAACGGTTCATTCGATTTGGGCCGCATCCAACTTTGCCTCTAAGTCCTGCCGTTCCGAACTCTAATCGTTGAGTAAAGCGGTCTTCAAGTTCGTCGTGCATTCCCTCATCGATGAGGTGTTGAAGTTCTTCACGAGTTCTTGGATCTGGGTCTCTCGCTAACCAATTCATTGCATCTTGCATAATCACTAAACCTATTAATGTCTGTATGACTTACCGTTGATTTAATTTAAGTGATATTGATTCTCATTTCCATGGAGGCAATCGTAAAACTCGATATAAAATAAATTCCAACGGCAAGAGGGCACGTAGATTAAGCCACTTCAAATAATTGACTGTTTAGTAAGTAAACTTACCTTGAATAATTGGATATCACTAACTAGCCTTTTACATAAATATAACAAAATTTAACAAATTCGCCGTTTTTGAATCTTTCATGGAAACCTCCAACGCTTTTGAACCGTATTAGTTCTTGGGTTTATATGAGGTCAGTAGCCTGCTCACAGGCTAGTTCCATGTGAGTTGTAGATTGAGGTTCAGCCTTTTCATGTGTAGCCGGAATAACAATGAATGTTGTCCAGTTCGCAACGACATTTAGGTCGCAAGTATCCAATTAGGAAGGACAAGGAGAGATCTTTTGAAAAGATTACTGGTTAGGCTAGCGTGGCTTTTGAAGAGTTTTGTTGTGCTTTTAGTATCGCCTTTAGTGCACGCTAGCAGTGATTACAACATGACTCAAGGCGTCACTGAGATCAGTGGTAAGGTGTATGAACTTCATATGCTGATCTTCTACATCTGTTGTGCGATTGCCTTTGTTGTTTTTGGTGTGATGTTTTATTCGATTTTGAGGCACAGGAAATCGAAGGGCGCAGTTGTTGCCCATTTTCACGAAAGCACGAAAGTCGAAATTCTTTGGACCATCATCCCTATCATCATTCTCATCGCTATGGCGATACCCGCCACCAAAACCTTAATAGCGATGGAAGATACCTCCCAATCAGATCTGACCGTTAAAATCACCGGGTCACAATGGAAATGGCATTACAGCTATTTTGGTGAAGACGTCGAATTTTTCAGCCTTCTAGCGACCAGTGACAAAGAGATTGAAGGCCTCGAAGTGAAAGGCGCGCATTACCTGCTAGAAGTTGATAAGCCGCTGGTACTGCCTGTTGACCGTAAAGTCCGTTTCTTGATGACTTCCGATGATGTGATTCACTCATGGTGGGTGCCAGCATTCGCCGTTAAGAAAGATACCATTCCGGGCTTTATTAATGAGGCTTGGACTAAGATAGATGAGCCTGGTGTTTACCGAGGGCAGTGTGCAGAGTTGTGTGGTCGTGCCCATGGTTTCATGCCGATCGTGGTGCATGCCATGGAAGAAGATGAGTTTGACGCATGGCTAGCGGAGCAGAAAGAGTTAGCGATAGCCGAACAACAAGCCGCAAAAGATGCATTAGATGCGTCACTTTCCTTGGCGGAGTTGAATACCATCGGTGAAGAGGTTTACAAAACTCGATGTGCGGTTTGTCACCAAGCAAACGGTGAGGGCATTCCTGGAGCATTCCCTGCCATCAAAGGAAGTCCTATTGCCCTTGGTGATGTGGATGTTCATATCGACACAATTGTTTATGGTCGTGGCGGTACGGCGATGCAAGCATTCGATAATCAGTTAACCGAGAAAGAGATCGCAGCGGTAGTAACTTATCAACGAAACGCTTGGGGTAATGATACCGGCGATATTGTTCAGGCCTCAGATATCAACGCTTATAAGGCGAAGCAAGAAGGCAGTTCTGAAAGCTCAACGGATGATGCACAAAATGATGCTAAGGATCAGTTATGAGTTCACCAATCAATAAGCCGGTGAAATCGGCTCCAGCAGAAGATCAAGTACTGAGCCATTCTGTGGAAGGCACCTTGGGCAATAATGATTTGCCTGTTGATGATCACGATTCACATGCGGCACCTAAAGGCTGGGCTCGTTGGCTGTATTCAACCAATCATAAAGACATTGGTACACTTTATTTGTGGTTCAGCTTTGCAATGTTCTTAACGGGCGGCGCCATGGCGATGGTGATCCGTGCGGAGCTGTTCCAACCGGGTTTACAACTTGTTGAGCCAGATTTCTTCAATCAGATGACTACAGTCCATGGTTTAATCATGGTATTCGGTGCCGTAATGCCTGCATTTACGGGTTTGGCTAACTGGATGATTCCGATGATGATCGGTGCACCAGATATGGCGCTGCCGAGAATGAACAACCTCAGTTTCTGGATCTTGCCTTTTGCGTTTCTAATCTTAATCGGATCTTTGTTTACAGAGGGTGGCGGCCCGAGCTTTGGTTGGACCTTCTACGCGCCACTCTCGACAACTTATGGCCCAGACAGTACCGCGCTATTCGTATTCTCAGTTCATATTATGGGGATCAGTTCGATCATGGGGGCGATTAACGTCATCGTAACCATAGTGAACATGCGCGCTCCGGGTATGACTTGGTTCAAGCTACCGATGTTCGTATGGACATGGTTAATTACCGCTTTCTTGCTGATAGCCGTGATGCCCGTTCTCGCGGGGGCTGTGACTATGGTATTGACTGACAAGTATTTTGGGACTAGCTTCTTTGATGCCGCTGGTGGTGGGGACCCGGTGATGTTCCAGCACATATTCTGGTTCTTTGGGCACCCCGAAGTGTACATCATGATCTTGCCATCTTTTGGTATTGTCTCAGCCATCATCCCTGCATTCAGTGGTAAGCGCCTGTTTGGTTATCACTCGATGGTTTATGCGACCTGTAGTATCGCACTGTTGTCATTCTTGGTTTGGGCACACCACATGTTCACCACGGGTATGCCAGTATTTGCCGAACTGTTCTTCATGTATTGCACCATGTTGATAGCGGTGCCGACCGGTGTGAAAGTCTTCAACTGGGTAGCGACCATGTGGCGGGGTGCTTTGACCTTTGAAACACCAATGCTGTTTGCGATTGCCTTCATTGTTTTGTTTACGATTGGCGGGTTATCTGGATTGATGCTCGCTATCGTGCCAGCTGATTTCCAATACCACGATACTTATTTTGTTGTGGCTCACTTCCATTATGTTCTGGTAACCGGTGCCGTGTTCTCGATTATGGCTGCTGCCTATTATTGGCTGCCTAAGTGGACCGGACATATGTACGACCACAAGCTCAGCCTGTGGCATTTCTGGACGTCGGTGATTTCAGTTAATGTACTGTTTTTCCCGATGCACTTTTTAGGGTTAGCGGGTATGCCGCGTCGTATTCCTGATTATGCGATTCAGTTTGCTGACGTTAACCAAGTCGTGTCGATTGGTGGTTTTGCGTTTGGGTTGTCTCAGCTAATTTTCTTATGGCTAGCGATTAAGTGCGTAAGAGGGGGAGAGCCTGCGCCAAGTAAGCCTTGGGATAGAGCTGAAGGTCTTGAATGGACAGTACCAAGCCCTGCGCCTCACCACACCTTTACCCATCCGCCGAAAGTGGATTAGAGGGCAGAACCATGAGTGATAAGCAAAGCGATCCCAATCAAGATAAAAAACAACCTAAGCGCCTGTCTAATAAGCGATCGACCAAAAAGCTGACGGGCTACTTGGTGTTGAGCGTGGTTGCGATGTTTTGCTTCGGTTTCGCTTTGGTGCCGCTCTACGATGTCATGTGTGAGGCCTTAGGCATCAATGGCAAAACTAATACTGTTTCAGCGGTGCAACCTCAGGGAATGCAGCCAGACTACTCTCGTACGGTTCGAGTCGAATTCATGTCCCACATCAAGCCAGATATGCCATGGCAGTTTTCGCCTGAAGTTCGAGTGTTAGAGGTTCATCCTGGTGAGGTGGTTCAAACTAACTACATTGCCAAAAACCTTTCTGGAGCCTCATTGGTTGGCCAAGCTGTACCGTCGGTTTCTCCAGGTATGGGGGCAACCTACTTCAATAAGATGGAATGCTTTTGCTTTAATCAGCAGCCATTGGACGGGCACAAGAGCGCAGAAATGGGTTTGATATTTTACATTGAGCCAGATATTCCAGAATCGATACATACGCTGACGCTCTCTTACACATTATTCAATATCACGAATGAGGTGGGTGCTGCGGCCAATAAATCTGAGCCTAACGTACTCGCAAGTAACTAGGAATTTACAGAACCAGTATCAACATAAGGAGTTGAGCGATGAGTTCTAAAAAGGAAGTTTATTTCGTTCCACATCAAAGCCACTGGCCATTGGTGGGTGCTGTAGCACTGTTTTTGGTCGCGGTTGGCGCTGGCTTGACGGTGCAAAACATGGGTACCGACGCCGCAGGTGGTGTGTTTGGCAAAGCGGTGTTGTTAGTCGGGTTTGCTGTGCTGCTTTACATGCTCGCAGGTTGGTTTAGCAATGTGATCACAGAATCATTGAGTGGTCTCTATTCTGAGCAGATTTCTCGTTCTTTTAGACAAGGAATGAGTTGGTTCATCTTTTCCGAAATCATGTTCTTTGGCGCTTTCTTTGGCGCGCTTTTCTATGCTCGAATGATTTCTGTGCCTTGGATTGGTGGTGCGGGCAATAATGAAATGACCCATGAAGTATTGTGGCCGATGTTCCAATCAATTTGGCCACTAACGACGACCCCTGATGGCGTAACGACACAAGCCATGCCTTGGCAAGGTATCCCGCTTAACAACACCATTATTCTGCTGCTTTCCTCTGTGACGCTGCACATGGCACATATCAGTCTTGAACAAAATAAGCGTATGGCTTTGATCGTGTGGTTGGAGATAACCATTGTTCTGGCTGGCTTCTTCCTGTTCTTCCAAGTTGAAGAGTATCTTCACGCTTATCAAGAGATGGGGCTGACACTTCAGTCTGGCATCTACGGTAATACCTTCTTTTTGCTGACTGGGTTTCATGGCTTACATGTCTGTTTAGGGACGATCTTTTTGATTGTGTTGCTGGCAAGGGTTGCGAAAGACCACTTCACTCCGAAAGACCACTTTGCGTTCCAAGCGGGCAGTTGGTATTGGCACTTTGTTGATGTGGTTTGGTTGGGCCTGTTTGTGTTTGTTTATGTACTTTAACGATTGAGCCTATAGGGGATTAATAGGGGCGAGGGTTGGGAGTTATCACTCCTGATCCCAGAGCAAGTAATAAAAGTAGCACGACAACGGCTGACCACATGACACGACGCCCCAAGAAGTAACTGAGTCTTTTTCCATTGTGTTTGCCCGAGGCGATTTGGATTAGGCCTTTCATCAAATTGAAAGCGATAAAAAACAGCAAAGCGACCAAGACGACTTTAAATAACAGAACAAAGGTAGATGACGCCATAGTGATAACTCCAAACCGATTGATTGATGATGAACACAAGTTCCGCAGTAAAGGTTTTTGGATAGCGGTTGTTTTAACTGTGGTTTCAGTCGGCGCTTTAATCAAGTTAGGTTTGTGGCAACTCGATCGTGGTAACGAGAAATTACGTTATGAACAGCAATTAGCTGAGAGAGCACATCTCTCGTCACAACCTTTAGGTGTCGTTATTTCTGAGTTGCGAGAGCTGGATTTATCTGGTCAAGAGTCATTAAATCCTCAAACCCTAAACGGGTTAAAGGCTGATGTTGAATTAGTCAATACGAGCGGCTTGATGCTCTTGTTAGACAACCAGATAAGCCAAGGAACGGTAGGGTATGTGATTTACATGTTGGGTGAGGTTCGCTTTGAAGATGGAAACCAGTCCTTAGTGGCTGAAAAACAGTTGTTGATCGATCTTGGGTTTGTTCCGGCAAGTAATGACAGAAGAGAACTACCGCAATTAGGAAGTATCACTGTACCAACCAAAATGTCAGGGCGCTTGTATACACGCTCAATTAATCCTTTAAGTCATGAGTTGGGTTTAGAAAATACGACACCGAATAGAATCCAAAACCTAAACATAGCAGCGTTATCACAGTATACAGGACAAGAAGTGCTGCCCTTTGTCTTCCAACCTCAGAGTTTAGATTCATGGCCCTATGAAATGTTATGGCGTCCAACGGCGATGAGGTCTGAGAAGCATTTTGGTTACTCATTTCAATGGTTTGTTATGGCTGCGGTACTTTTGTTTTTGATGTTGTTGATTGGCTATCGGTACCTAAAAGCAACACCTATCACGAGGAATAAGGATGGATAAATCTCAAGCACAAGTGAACAGGGAAATTACCGAGGCAAACATGGCTGAGCTCAGAAGCCGTCGTACTAAAGGACGCTTGGTATTAATCGGACTCGTTTTAATTTTCGCTTTGCCAGCCATTATCGCCAAAACTGTGTTGGATCAGAATTGGTATACGTCAGGTGTCACTAACTCAGGCGAATTGGTAGAACCAAGAATTACACTAGCGGATTTTGGCGTAACGGTACCCATGGCAGGAGAGGGTTGGGTTGTGGGGTATATCGCACCGATGGAGTGCGAAAGCTTGTGTGAACAACAGCTTCATTATTTGAATCAAAGCTACTTAGCGTTAGGGAAAAACAAAGAGCGAGTGACCGCCGTTGTTTTCGTCTCAGAAGGTAACTCGTTGTCGGGTTCGCTCAACAAGCCTGATTTATCTTTGTTAGCTGGTGGTGATCAGTTAAGCACCGAGTTTTCGCCGGCTTCCATTGTCATTATTGACCCGCTAGGACAGTTGGTTATGGAGTACAAAAGCGTGTCGGAACCGTCGCAGTTAGTCGGGCAATCCAAAGGTATGATTCATGATTTAAGAAAGCTACTTAAGCTGTCACGAGTTGGGTAGTTGATGGCGCAAATGCTTGAGCTTAAGCAGCGAAAGGGAATAAGTATAGGGAGATAAGTGATGCAGAATAAAGCCCCTGATTTACTGATGCTTGTGATGAGATTAACTATCTTGTTAACCCTTACCGTGATTGTTCTCGGAGCTTATACACGCCTGTCTGATGCTGGCCTTGGCTGTCCTGACTGGCCGGGTTGTTACGGTAAGATCACCGTTCCGTCTGATGCCCAAGCGGTGAGTCAAGCCAATCTGCAATTTCCAGAGCGAGCTCTTGAAGCAGACAAAGCGTGGATAGAGATGATCCATCGCTACTTTGCAGGAACATTAGGGTTGCTTATCTTTGTCGTTGTAGCTTGGTGTATTAAAAAGAACATCACACCAGTTGGTCTTCCATTACTTATCTCTGCCACTGTGATTTTTCAGGCTTTGCTTGGAATGTGGACGGTGACTCTTAAGTTGATGCCCGTTGTGGTTATGGCGCATTTGATGGGGGGGTTCACGTTGCTGTCACTGTTGTGTCTGCTCTACTGCCGTTTGTCTCAATTCCAAAGCCGTTTTGGCGAGGCTTCTTATTCTCCAACACTTAAATTTTGGGCGTTGTTTGGGTTACTCATTGTGGTTGGGCAGATACTGCTTGGTGGTTGGACATCGTCAAACTATGCCGCTTTGGTGTGTACCCAATTGCCTATTTGTGAAGGTAACTGGATGAGCTACCTCGATTTCAAAAATGCGTTCGATTTTGCTCAACACGGACACGATAACTATGAGTTTGGTGTGTTGGAGTATCCCGCGAGGCTTACCATACATGTCATGCACAGGTTCGGGGCTATTGTGGCGACATTAACGGTGCTGATGGTCGTGTACCAGTTATGGAAGTTTGGCCAAGTGCCTCACCAAAAGCTGAGCATGATTGTCGCAATAGTGTTGTTTACTCAAATCAGCCTTGGGATCAGTAATGTATGGTTTCACCTGCCAATCTCAGTTGCGGTTTTGCATAACCTAGTCGCAGCAATGTTGCTCATCAGCATGGTTGTAACCAATTTTGTGGTGTGGCAACGCAAACCGAGTGAGAGCTTGGTGAAGAACAGTGTATTACAAGGAGGTAATCATGGTCAGTAGAACGTCAACACAGTATGAAGTGGTGGCTCAAGACGCAGCCTTAACTCATAAGATAACAGCCAATAATGACATAACTTTAAGTAACGAAAAGGCTGAAAAAAACAAAGCCACTTGGAAAGTTTATTTAACGCTGACTAAGCCTAAAGTGGTGGCTTTGATGTTGCTGACAGCATTGGTTGGGATGTGTTTGGCCGTGCCGAATGGATTGCCTTTGCAACAAACTCTGTTCGGAATGATTGGGATAGGGTTAATGGCAGGTTCAGCGGCTGCGTTTAACCATTTGATCGATAAAAAGATCGACGGCCAGATGACTCGAACAAATCGACGCCCTTTACCATCCGGTGAGCTGAGTAGTGTGCGTGTGTTTAGCTTTGCAGCAGGTATCGGCTTATTTGGGTTCGCTACGTTAGTGGTGTGGGTCAATCAACTCACGGCTTGGCTAACCTTTGCAAGTTTATTGGGCTATGCGGTCATCTATACCATGTACTTGAAGCGAGCGACGCCACAGAACATCGTAATTGCAGGGATAGCTGGCGCAATGCCACCGTTATTGGGCTGGACGGCAGTCACCAACGAGCTGCATTCAAATGCTTGGTTGTTGGTGATGATCATCTTTATTTGGACGCCTCCTCATTTCTGGGCGTTGGCAATTCATCGTCGTGATGAGTATGCCAAAGTGAACATCCCCATGTTGCCTGTGACTCACGGAATCGAATACACCAAGACGTCTATTCTTCTGTATACCTTTTTGCTTAGCATCGTGTGTATATTGCCTGTATTGGTTGGCATGAGCAGCTGGATATATCTGAGCGCTTCATTGGTGCTCAACGGCGGGTTTGTTTATCACGCTTGGGTACTGAAATATCGTGATGAACCCAATATGGCCATGAAGACCTTTAAGTTCTCCATCTATCATCTCATGATCTTGTTTGTGGCTCTGTTGGCAGACCACTATCTACTTTGATAACCGCATTTCTGCTGTTGCTGAATAAGAAAACGGATGCTCTGGGCATCCGCTTTTGTTTGGCTAATTACACAAGCTCACATACTTGAAAATAAGTAACTCGCTAACAATTAGTCCACTTTGTTCCAAGCATCTTGCCAGTGTGAACCTACACCTGGTTCGTACTGAGTTGCTGTTGGAGCCCATTGAACACAGTAACCTGAGTATGGGAACTCTTTACACTGATAAACACCACCATCGCTGCTCAGAACCTTTGTTCCTGCAGTGTAAGATTCAATGCTTTCTGGGAACACAAAGTCGTAATCGCCCGCTGGTGGCGGCGTTTGCTCGTCCATTAGATGAAAATCAAGCGTGTTCTGATCCACTAAGTTACCTTGGTCATCTTTCGTCACAACCACAAGCATGTGGTGGCCAGCTTCAGACTTAGAAAGAGTCAGTTGAACATCTTCAACTTGTCCGTCTGTTAGATCCGATTTCTGAGATGCAAGTGCTTCACGGTGATGGTTGTACACGGTAAGCTCAGCTTGGATATCGCCTGTTGCCGCTAACGTAAGATCAAGCTGAGTAGGTTGGCTCTCATCGATAATGTACTCTGATTCTAAGCCCGAGACTTCAAGATCATGCTCGGGTTCTGGAGTATCAATCTTGTAGCCGATTTCGACACTGTTAAAGCCAGAGCCTGCTTTTAGATAAACAGGATTCGTGCCGTAAACGGGTGCGAAATCGCCTTGGTCATTCAATTGACCTGCTTTGATTTGCGTCTGCTCTTGGTTGATCTTAGAAGCAAGCGCGTAAGACCAGTTATTGGCTTTGCCTTGTTCAGAAGTTTCAATCACAAGCTCAGTGCTGTATGAAGCGTTCTCACCAGACTGGTCGAATACACGCGTATAAACAGCGTCACCAACATTCAGGTCTTGTGTCGGGTTGATTTGACCACCTTGATCCCAATCAGGAATGATAGGGCCGTCACCATCAAATTTCACGTCGATAACGTTGTAGAAAGCCGCTGCAGTGTCACCTACATCCCATACGGCAAGGATCACTTGATAACCTTCACGCTCTGGCACATTACACAAGTGACTGACTTGCATCGGTGGCTGTTCCATATTGCCTTCAACAACACAGAATGGCGTTAAGTCAAAAGAGCTGCGAGCCAACGGCTGGTTTGGATTCCAGTCGGGTTGAGTAATGTAATATTTCCAATCGCGAGTCTTGTGGTTAGCTGTGAATGTCCACTCGAAGTATTGAGAACCAGACTTGATAGGGCGTTTAACCCAGCGGTCTGCCTTTTGTTCGTCTAGTGCTGCTGCTAAAGAAGATTGCGCACTGGCGATTTTCCCATCAGCAGGGCCAACTTCTGGGAAGCCTTCAGGGCCTTCTACACTTTGTGGTTCGTATTGGATACCACCACAGTTGGTGTTTTTCTCTTGCGTATCACTCGCAGGGAACTTACATAGGGCAACACGGCTCTCAGCTACGCCATTGTTGTATGCCGAGACATAACCGTGACCGAAGCTTGCACCGCTTACGCTAAGAAGCGATAGCGCGATGAGTGATTTTTTTTGGAGTTGTTTCATTATTTGTCCTTACTGTATTTGGCCGACAAAAAAGAGAACACCCCGGCATGCATTTACACTTAAATTCTATTAAGTGGCGGCCCCGCTATCATAGACAGAATATTTGTCGACAGACCGGTGGCTTTGCGTCCTATTCTTTCAAATAGTTTGCCAGAAGTGCGTTTGAGCAATCGAAATGTAGCCAACCAGTTTTATAAATGCGAATCAATCGATTGAAATGTGGAATGCCAATCTCGAACTTTTAATTCTTGATACAAATTAACTTGCTATATGTTTAGTTCGTTAACGTATAAATTATTGATATAAATAAAGAAAGCATTTGCTCTAATCGTTTTAGTGAATGACTTTGGGTTGTTTCGCTTCGCTCTGTACAACAATTGTGCACATATCAAAACCAAACCTTTGGTTTCCACTAACCGAACCCTGACACGCCATGTATGAAAAACCGGACAATTGATTGGTATGAATTATATAAAGGAGCCGGTATGGAATTCACAGAACTAGACAGAGACGCGTTGTATCAAACGTGGATGTCACAAAAATCGAGAATGCGAATTACGCAGATGGAGTTTTCAAAAAAGCTAGGCATGAACCAGCTTGATTTCTCAAGAGTGCTAAGAGGGGAGACGCCATTAACCATGTCTTTCATTAGTCATTTTTGTCGTTTACTTCATTTGGAACCAAGGAATGTATTCCCCTCGCTAAAAGAGGGCAATGAATCGGGGCCTAAAGTGGTCTACCTGAAAAGTAGAATGAGTGTTGATGGTGAGATCCAAAATGCTTATATTGAAGGAAATCAGGTAATTGTAGAGTATGCACACACTGTTCAACATGATTAATTTTAGAGTTAGCTCTGATTTTTAACCCCCTTTTTCTACAACCTTTTCACATAGGGTATGTCATACTTAATTAGATTCCTTAATTTTGACTAAGTGCGTTATGAACCCTTTAAAAGTCCTTTTGCTTGTTGCAACCAGCATTTTCTTGCTTGGTTGTGCAGGCGGCCCAATTAGAACCGCTACTAAATTTACCAGCTACGAAGATTTTCAGGCTGGGCCTGACGGAGGCGTCGACTTGGTTTGGGCAAGGGTTGGGCTACGTGACGCTCAGCGTTTGAAATCCAAGTTAGATGACTACGATTCTGTAGTGATCGACCAAATTTTTGTTTTAGCAGAAGAAGGTTCGTTGGATCAGGAAGAGATTCAGGAACTCACTGAGCACATGGTTGCGCGCTTGGAAGATAAAATATCGCCTCATAAAACGATTGTCGATGAACCGACAGGAAAAACGCTCCGCTTGAGTATCGCTCTGAGTAACGTTGAAACGCCCAATCCGATCTTAGCTGTAACGAGCAGCGTTCTGCCGTTTGGCCTTGCGATGTCAACCATATCTAAGGTCACGACTGGTGAGCACACCAATGTTGGGAGTGCGAGTGTAGAGTTATTGGTCAGTGATGCTCAAGAGGGCACACCACTGTTTGCAGCCATCGACCGTGAAGCGGGTAACAAAGATTTTTCAACCATGATTGATTCGCTGGATGATGCCAAAGACGCGATCAACTATTGGGTTGAACGTTTAGGTGATACTCTACACAACATAGATGACGCATAGTAAAGACCGAATAATGCTAGAGAAAGAGAACCTGATTAAGTTGGCTCGAATGCAGATGCCATTTGGAAAGTACGCGGGTCGTACACTGATTGACTTACCTGAAGAATATTTGCTGTGGTTTGATAAAAAGGGGTTCCCGTCTGGTGAACTCGGCGATTTATTGAAACTGTGCCTTGCTCTGAAAATTGAAGGGCTTGATAGTGTCGTCAAGCCATTGAAAAGAATGTAATTAAATAAAAGCTCACGCTGATCACGTGAGCTTTTTTGTTTTTGAGTTCGACACAATTTTACATGCATGATGTAGCTTGAAGAATGGCTCTTCTTACCTTGCTATAAAATACGCAATCGATAGCGTGTAAATAATGGTATACAGGGTGTTTTAAATATAAAGCACAAAAAAAATTGCGTTTATTTTTAATTAGTGATTGAAACTAGAGTTTTTACTAGTTAAGTTACAGGGAACAAGAAGATTAGTGCTGATAGAAAGTGACGTGAGACAACGTACATTCAGCTCAAGGATAGAAAAAAGGAAGAAGTAAGCAATGTTCCAGACTGATGATGTAAGAATTAACAAAGTAAAAGAGTTATTACCCCCTGTTGCTGTTTTAGAAAAGTTTCCAGCGACAGAAGTTGCTTCTTCTACAACCTTTGAAAGCCGCAAAGCGATCCACAATATTTTAGAAGAGAGCGATGATCGCTTGCTTGTTATTGTCGGCCCATGTTCTATTCATGACACAGAAGCTGCTCTTGAGTACGGTAAACGTTTGAAAGTGTTGCGCGACGAACTTGGTGATAACCTTGAAATCGTAATGCGTGTTTACTTTGAAAAACCACGTACAACTGTTGGTTGGAAAGGTCTAATAAATGACCCGTACATGAACGATACGTTCAAGCTAAATGATGGCCTTCGTCTAGGACGTAAGCTACTGCTGGACCTAACTGACATGGGCATGCCAACGGCAAGCGAATTCCTAGATATGATCACGCCTCAATACGTTGCTGACCTAATCAGCTGGGGTGCAATCGGCGCACGTACTACAGAATCTCAAGTTCACCGCGAACTGGCTTCTGGCCTATCTTGCCCAGTTGGATTTAAGAATGGTACTGATGGCAACATCAAGATTGCAACAGATGCTATTCGCTCTGCTAGCGCTTCTCACCACTTCTTATCAGTAACTAAGTACGGTCACTCAGCTATCGTTGAAACAGCAGGTAACCCTGATTGTCATATCATCCTACGTGGTGGCAAAGAGCCAAATTACAGCGCAGAACACGTTGGTAAGATTAAAGAAGAGCTAGCAGCTTCTGGTCTTCCACAAAAAGTGATGATCGATTTCAGCCACGCAAACAGCTCTAAGCAGTTTAAGCGTCAAATGAACGTATCTGATGACGTAAGCGCACAAATTTCTGGTGGCGACAAAGCTATCTTTGGTGTGATGATTGAATCTCATCTTGTTGAAGGTCGCCAAGACCTGGTTGAGGGCAAAGCTGCAACGTACGGCCAATCTGTTACTGATGCGTGTATTGGTTGGGAAGACACTGAAACAGTACTTCGCCAGCTGGCAGACGCTGTTGAAGCTCGTCGTAACAAATAGACTAATTACAGTCAGCGATTAAGCTACTGAAAATTCAAAGCCCTTAGTTAGCAACAGCTAATAAGGGCTTTTTTGTGGATCTTAGTTGAAAACTGGAAGTGTCTGTATTCTTAAATGAGAAAAGACAGTAACTCGTCGACTTTAAGTGACAGTAAAGCTTTATCTTGTTTGGTTTCAACGTTAAGGCGTATTAATGGCTCGGTATTGGACTTTCTTAAGTTGAAGCGCCATGAGCCCATATTCATGCTGATTCCGTCTGTGTGATCGATCTCAACGGCATTATCTTGGTAGTGCGATAACACGCAAGCCATGACCTGCTCTGGGTCTGAGACTCTTCGATTGATCTCCCCGGAAGAGGGGAATCTATCTATACTAGTACTCGTTAATTGGTGAAGAGATTGTTGAGTTTTCGACATCAGCTCGATAACCAATAGCCAAGGAATCATGCCTGAATCGCAATATCCAAAATCACGAAAATAATGGTGTGCGCTCATTTCGCCCCCATAGACGGCATTCGTTTCACGCATCTTCTCTTTGATCAGTGCGTGTCCTGCTTTAATTCCAATCGCTTTTCCACCATGCGTTTTTGCGATTTCAATTGTGTTCCAGATCATGCGCATATCGTGCAATACAGTCGTGTTAGGCTGTTTGACCAAGAATGCTTCAGCAAGCAACCCTACAATGTAATAACCCTCGATGTAATTGCCTTGCTCATCAAAGAAAAAGCATCGGTCGAAGTCTCCATCCCAAGCAATTCCAAGGTTGGCAGAATGCTCTAAAACGGCATCTCGAGTGGCTGCTTGGTTCTCTCTAATCAAAGGGTTTGGAATACCATTTGGGAAGTTTCCATCAGGGTTATGATGAACTTTGATGAAGGTGATAGGGACACCGAGTTCGTTAAATTTATTATCTAAAGCATCAATGATATGTCCTGCAACACCGTTCCCAGCATTAACCACAATCTTCATCGGTGACAGCTTTGATGGGGTTATGTACGAGAGTAGGTGCTCGACGTACGGAGCAAGAATACTGTTCGATCTACTAGAGTTACTTGGTTGTGCATGAACGAACGGTAAATTGCAGTTCAGCTCTTGATTAAGTTCTTCAATGCGTCGTTTGATTTCATCTAAACCACTGTTTTTACTGATAGGGCTAGCGTCTACACCGACCATTTTCATGCCGTTGTAATTGATTGGGTTGTGGCTGGCTGTGATTTGTATTCCGCCAATCGCTTTTAGGTAACGAGTCGCAAAGTAGACCTCTTCAGTGCCAGTCATACCTAGATCAATGACGGTAATCCCTGACTCGATTAAGCCTTTGGTCATGGCTTCTTGTAATGACAGGGAGGTTTTGCGGTTATCACGACCAATCACTACCTGCGCCAAACCATCGAGTGAGGTTTCAGGCTTAGCGGATAGGACGTATTCGCCAAATGCCTTACCGAGCAGGTAGGCGAGTGGCTCATTGATTTGTTTACCAATGACGCCGCGGATATCGTTGTTCTTAAAGCAGTTTAGGTCTAATGTTGGTTTCATCGATTTGTCGCTGCTTTATTTCGTTTGGTTGTGCTTTGATGAGTGGACTTGTTGCTTGCGCACGTCTCGCCTATAACTGTCTTGATATCGAATGATGTCGCCTTCACTTAAATGACTGCCTGTTTGTACTTCAATCATCTCGAGTGGGAGATCCCCTGGGTTCTCTAGGCTGTGAATATGACCTAAAGGGATGTAAGTGGATTGATCTTCTTCAACCAGATAGGTTTTCTCATTGTTGGTCACTTTCGCAGTACCCGCCACGACTACCCAATGTTCCGCTCTATGGTGGTGCATTTGTAACGACAACTTGTGACCGGGTTTAACGGTGATACGTTTAACTTTGTCGCGCTTGCCTAGGTCGATAACATCGTATTTACCCCAAGGTCTAAACACCTCACGATAATGCACATGTTCTGTGCGACCCGCTTGATTTAGTTGACTGACAATCGATTTAACACCCTGAACCTTGTCTTTATTTGCAACCAATATAGCGTCTTTGGTTTCGACAATAATCAGGTTGTCGACACCTACCGTCGCAACCAGCTTATTTTCAGCATGGATGTAGTTGTGTTGAGAGTCGACGGTTAACACATCACCTTCAATGACGTTATTGTGCTGATCTTTTTCGCTTACATCCCAGATCGCGGACCATGAGCCAATATCGTTCCAGCCGACATCCATCGGGATCACCGCGGCGTGCGAGGTCTTTTCCATCACGGCGTAATCGATTGAATCACTTGGACTGCTTTTGAATGCTTCAGCGTCTATACGGATAAAGTCGAGGTCGGTATTTTGCGTTGCAAGAGCGAGTTTACAAGCCGCTACTATCTCAGGGTGGTGTTCGGCGAGTTCTTCAACATAGCGTGATGCCTTAAACATGAACATGCCACTGTTCCATAAGTATTGTCCTGAGCGGATGTACTCTTCTGCTGTTGCTGTGTCTGGCTTTTCTACAAAGCATTCTATGGCGAAGGCGTGATTGATTGGCTGCTCTGTTCCATTAGTATCAGTTTGAGCACTGGAGGAAAGAGGCTCTCCCTGCTTGATATAGCCATAGCCAGTCTCTGGGGAGCTAGGTGTTATACCGAATGTCACCAGTTTGCCTTGTTTTGCATAATCAACACCACGACTAATCGCTTGTTGGAATTCAGAGGTTTTCGCGATGTGATGATCAGCAGCCAGCACTAACAAGATAGGGTCGGATGCGCTTTGTTCATTAAGCGGTGGTTTACTTAAAGCCTTTAGGGCGGCAAGCGCAATGGCTGGGGCTGTATTTCTACCGACTGGCTCTAGCAGAATACCACTATGTTGAATGTTAGCTGATCGAGCTTGTTCAGCGGTAATAAAGCGATGCTCTTCATTACAGATAATGAATGGGGCATCGCATTTACTATCCATCAAGTGCTCTTCAAGGCCTTGCAGGCGTTGAAGTGTGTGCTGAAGCATTGACTGGTCGCCGGCAATATTGAGAAATTGCTTAGGGTAAAGCTCGCGAGACAGTGGCCAGAGACGACTTCCGGAGCCGCCGGCTAGAATGACAGGTAAAATCATAGCGTGGTAATTAGGTGCATTAGAATACTGCCATCATATTACCACGCTTCACGCTTATTACTTATCGATAACCAAGAAGGATATGACTATCGATGACCTTCCGTAGGGGAGTTCAACATGTCTTTGGGATCGCTAATATTCTGATTATCACCTAGGCTTTGAACGCTGTTATGATCTTGAACATTAGAAAAGTCTTGAGGGTCAATCTTGAGTGTCTGTGTTGGGAACGCGATGTCTGCATTGTGTTTATGAATAATCGCCAGAACCTGTAACAGAACGTCTTGCTTCACTTTGTGGTACCTGATCCAGTTGACTGTTTTTGTGAAGGTATAGATAAAGAAGTTGAGCGTTGATGGCCCAAATTTGTCAAAGTTAACGATCAACGTCTGTTTGGCATCAATATCTGGGTGGGTCTCGAGCATGGTTCTTACATCATCAACAATGAGCGCCAATTTGTCTGCATCTTGATAACGAAGACCAAAGGTTTCATTGATTCTACGATTCAACATTCTCGATGGATTCTCTACCACAATACTACTGAACACCGAATTTGGCACGTACAAAGGACGCTTATCAAAAGTGCGGATGATCGTCATGCGCCAACCAATGCGTTCGACAGTGCCTTCGATTTGACGATCGGGAGAACGTATCCAATCACCGACTTTAAAAGGGCGGTCGAAGTAAATCATCATGCCACCGAAGAAATTCGACAGTAAGTCCTTAGCCGCTAAACCGACGATCAAGCCACCAACACCACCAAAGGTGAGTAAGCCTGATAGGCTGAGTCCAAACGCTTGCATGATTGTCAGGCCGCCCATGACCATAAAGAACAAGCGAGCGACTTTCGCTATCGCTTGTACAGTGGTTTCGTCTCTGGTTTTTTGCTCTAAGACATAGGCTTCAGTGTTAGTGATCATTCGTAAGGTAAACCAAACGAATGTACAGATAATCAATATGTGTTTAAGCGTTTTTAACCAATTGATTTCATTGCCAAACTGGTCTTGAAGTATTAGCCCGATAGAGACTGTAGCAGGCCAACACCAAAGTAATGTGCTGACAGGGGTTTTTAGTGCTTCTAGCAGTAGATCGTCCCAGTGGAATGGGGTTTTCTGAACCAGAATTTCTAAGCGATTATGGATAATTCGCCAAGCTACCCAAGCGAGAAAACTCGCAATAGTGATGAATAGGACGCTGTTTGCCCAATCACTATGGCTCTGGTTGATGTAGGTTTGTACTTGGGTTATGAATTCATTCATTGTGTGTGCTGCCGCAGAAATTATGAATTGGAAATTAGCAGAAACTCGAGTTGTTCTCTACCTTTATAAATCAAGCGATTATGACAATAGTATAACCTTATTCTTGCAGAACTAACTTTTTTTGAGATAGAAACTAATGTAGGTTTGGCTATCCCGTGTAATTAAAATTTCTAAACAGGATTTCAAATGAGCGACAAACAATATGCAGTTATCGGTTTAGGGCGATTTGGTCTGTCTGTTTGCAAAGAGCTACAAAGTTCAGGGGCACAGGTACTGGCCGTCGATATTGATGAAGAGCGAGTGAAAGAAGCAGCGGCTTTTGTTTCACAAGCGATTGTTGCGAACTGCACGAGCGAAGAGACGGTGAAAGAGTTAAGACTCGATGATTACGATATGGTGATGGTGTCGATAGGCTCTGACGTTAACTCAAGCATTCTAACGACTTTGGTGGTGAAAGAATCTGGAGCAAAAGCAGTCTGGGTTAAGGCGAATGATAAGTTCCACGGCAAGATCCTCTCTAAGATTGGTGCTGACCATATCATCATGCCCGAGCGCGATATGGGTATTCGTGTTGCTCGTAAGATACTGGATAGACGCGTTCTTGAGTTTATCGATCTTGGCAGCGGTTTAGCGATGACGGAGATTGTTATTGGTTCTAATTTGTTGGGTAAGAAACTTGGCGACCTTAAGCTGTGTAAAGAAAATGGTGTTGAAGTACTTGGCTTCAAGCGAGGACCGAACCTAACTAAAGCTCCAGAACTGGATGTGAGTTTAGAAATTGGGGATGTGGTGATCATCGCTGGGCCGAAAGAGACCTTATCTAGAAAGCTACGCAATTGGTAATTGGCAATAAGGTAACAGTATGAATTCGTTAAAACGAAAAGGTACTTTCTACACGCTTAAGAGTGATAAAAAGCCACGTAAAGGCTCTGAACCTAAGATTATCCTTACGAGCTTCTTAGGCGTACTTATCCCCTCTGCAATATTGTTGACGATGCCTGTATTCTCTGTGACAGGCCTAAGTTTTACGGATGCACTGTTTACAGCAACCTCGGCGATCAGTGTGACAGGATTAGGTGTTGTCGATACCGGTGAGCATTTCACCTTGGCGGGTAAAATCTTACTGATGTTCTTGATGCAAGTCGGCGGGTTAGGGCAGATGACTCTATCTGCGGTACTGCTTTACATGTTCGGTGTTAGGTTAAGCCTTAAACAACAAGCACTCGCGAAAGAAGCGCTTGGCCAAGATCGTAAGATTAACCTTCGTAAATTGGTTAAGAAGATCATCATCTTTGCATTAGTGGCTGAATTTATCGGTTTTGTATTGCTCTGCTTCCGCTGGGTACCTGAGATGGGATGGTCAACGGGCAGTTTTTATGCTCTATTTCATGCGATATCTGCATTCAATAACGCAGGTTTTGCACTGTTTTCAGACAGTATGATGAGTTTTGTTGATGATCCGCTGGTGATCTTCACCTTAGCTGGCTTGTTTATTTTCGGTGGGCTAGGCTTCACAGTCGTCGGCGACCTATCGAGTAACTGGCGTAAAGGTTTTCGACATCTTCATTTACACACCAAGATTATGCTAACCGCCACTCCGACTCTATTGTTGGTAGGTACGGTATTGTTCTGGCTGCTAGAAAGAAATAACTCAGCAACCATGGAAGGGTTATCGACTCAAGGACAGTGGCTAGCCGCATTTTTTCAGTCGGCAAGTGCTCGTACTGCTGGCTTTAATAGTGTGGATTTGTCTCAGTACACACAGCCTGCGTTGCTGGTAATGATTGTACTGATGTTGATTGGTGCAGGTTCTACCTCAACAGGTGGTGGTATTAAGGTTTCGACCTTTGCAGTAGCCTTTGTCGCAACGTGGACCTTCCTCCGTCAGAAAAAGCACGTGGTGATGTTTAAGCGCACTGTGACTTGGCAAGCGGTAACAAAGTCATTGGCCATTATTGTGGTAAGTGGGGCGTTATTAACCACCGCGATGTTTTTGTTAATGCTTACTGAAAAGGCAGCGTTTGATCGAGTCATGTTTGAGGTGATTTCTGCCTTTGCAACGGTTGGTTTAACAGCTGGCTTAACCGCAAACCTGACTGAGCCAGGTAAATACATCATGATTGTGGTTATGGTGATTGGACGTATCGGCCCCCTGACCTTGGCTTATATGCTAGCTCGTCCAGAACCTTCCTTGTTGAAATACCCTGAAGACACGGTGTTAACGGGTTAATTAGGTCCACGGGCTGATAAATAAAGCTCTGTAAATAAAAACAAAGCTAGCGATATGCTGGCTTTGTTGTCATAGGCTGATCGTTAATTGCTGAATGCCTATCCCTCAAACATCTCAACGTATTCCTCATAGCCTTCTTCTGCTAATTTATCCGCAGGGATAAAGCGCATTGCGGCTGAGTTCATGCAGTAACGTAACCCTGTTGGTTTTGGACCATCTTTGAATACATGCCCTAGGTGGGAATCGCCAAACTTACTTCGAACCTCTGTTCTTGGGTAAAGCAGCTTGTAGTCAGTAGTTGTAACGACATAAGCTTCGCTGATTGGTTGGGTGAAGCTCGGCCAACCCGTACCTGATTTGTATTTGTCTTTTGATGAGAACAAAGGCTCACCGGTAACGATATCAACATAAATACCTTCCTCTTTGTTATCCCAGTATTTGTTGTCAAATGGGCGCTCAGTAGCGTCATCTTGCGTTACATCGTACTGAAGTGCCGTTAGCTTGGCTTTGATCTCCGCGTCAGACGGCTTAACGTAGGTTTTAGCATTGGCTGTCGCATTCTTACTGTCGATGATCTGACGTAGTGTTTTAGGGTTGTCCTTTCTATCATCACCGAAGATTTTATCTAGGTACTGATCGCGGCCAGAAGCATAGCGGTAGTAGTTATAACGAACTTTACTCTTCTTGTAATAGTCTTGGTGATAGTCTTCCGCTGGCCAGAATTTTTCAAATTCAATCAGTTCTGTTTTTAGTGGTTCGCCAAAGATATTAGCTTTGTCGATTTCCATCATGAAGTTCTGAGCAACATCTTTTTGTGCTTGGTTATGATAGAAAATAGCTGGTCGATAATGACGGCCTCGGTCTACAAAAGAACCTTTGTCATCGGTTGGGTCGATGTGTCGGAAGAATTGGTCAAGAACCTGTTCGTAGCTAACCACATCAGGGTTATAGGTCACGTTGATCACTTCGATGTGACCTGACTTACCCGAAGAGACCTGTTTGTAGGTTGGGTTTTCCAGTTCACCACCAGAGTATCCAGAGATAACGTCGGTCACGCCTGTCAGTTTTTCTAGATCGGATTCTGTACACCAAAAACAACCACCAGCCAGTGTCGCGATTTCAGTTTTACCTGAACTAGCCGTTTTATCCATTGTATTGGCAGTGCCAGTCTGGCTTACAAACAGCGAAATCAGTGGTAGTGTAACCACGAGTGATACCAATATTTTAGATAATTTATTCATAGATACCTCATCTTGACGTTTTTCTCATTCGATTTTGAATGTACGAATAGAGACAGGTTTTAGATGGAAAAAATTACACTATTCATGAAAAAAATATCTCAAATAGAAAATCTTGCTCATAAATGCCGCCAGTAGTAGGGTGTAGGCATTGATATAAAATACCAAATAATGATGACGTTTTCGTACATCTAAGGAACAACATGCAAGCAGAAGTTAAATGGGTCGAAGGCTTTAAATTCCTCGGTCAATCTCAATCAGGCCATTCTATTGTTATGGATGGAAGCGGCGGTGCTACTGCGCCAAGCCCGATGGAAATGGTGTTAATGGCTGCTGGTGGCTGTAGCTCTGTTGATGTAGTGGACGGTTTGAAATCTGCGGGTCAAAGCATCACTGGTTGCAATGCAAAGCTTGAAACCAAACGTCGTGAAACAGCGCCAAAAATCTTTACTGTGATTAACATTCACTTTGAAGTGTCTGGTGACAACCTAGATCCTGAGTTAGTGGCTAAAGTATGTGCTGATTCGTTAGAAAAATACTGTTCAGTATGTCTAATGTTAGGTGCTGGCGTAGAAATGACTCACAGCTGGGAAATCGTTTAGTTTTCGGTTTGTACAGCCTAGCTTGGGGCCGGTACTTTTCGGCTTACGGCTTATTAGTAAAGACAGATACAGAAAAGGGCGGAGCACTTTGAGTGCTCCGCCCTTATTATTTCGGCTAAGGTAGAGTGCTGTTATTCAGCAGTTTCTACGATAACTTCTTCAACTTGTACTTCTTCTTGGTATTCAAAACCAGGGATCGTTGCGTCAACACGACGGTTTTGAGCACGACCTTCAGCTGTAGCGTTTGATGCAATTGGATTCTCTTCGCCTTCACCTGACGCTGTAATACGGTCTGCTTCAATGCCTTGCTCTTCGATGTATGCGGCTACAGCAGCAGCACGTTTCTTAGAGATCATTAGATTATACTCAGCTGCACCTGTTGAGTCGGTGTGACCAACAACATCAACTGATGATTGAGGGTGAGCTTTAAGTACTTCAACTAATGGCATTAATGCAATTTTACCATCTGTAGACAGTTCAGTACTGTTTGTCTCAAACATACCTTGAGAGAAGCTCTCAGTTTGCGCTTTAGTAACAACCACGGTTGTCTTCTCTTCAACAACAACTGCTGGTTCTGTGATTGGCTCAGATGGCGCTTGAGTCACTGCTACTGCAGAAGCTGTTGCAGCCGCCGCTGATGCTGTTGTGTTGCCAGTACCGAAGTTGTAGCTAACACCAACTGATAGTAGGTTCGAGTTCAGGTCTTGAACGTAGTTGTCGTCGAAATCATCAAAGTATTGGTATTCAACACGTAATGCCCAATCAGAAGATAGTTGCTTCTCTACACCGATACCAGCAGAAAGAACGACGTCATCCTCGCCACCGTGTGAAATGTAAGCAGGACCTGCTTTAAAGAATACGTCAAACTCTTGTTGTACTGCTAGGCGGTACATTGGAGTTAGCGAGATTGCGATCAGTGGATCGCTGAACGCAGCTGTTGTGCCGTTCTTTGAAAAGCTTGTCTTGTAGTCGCCAAGGAAGTCTGAGCTTAGCTCAATACCAAACTTGTCATTAAAATTGTAGCCAGAGTAGATGCCTGCACCAATTGCATCATCATCACACTTTTCACCGCTTACGCAT
This sequence comes from Vibrio sp. 10N.261.54.A5, assembly GCF_041471145.1. Classification (NCBI taxonomy): domain Bacteria; kingdom Pseudomonadati; phylum Pseudomonadota; class Gammaproteobacteria; order Vibrionales; family Vibrionaceae; genus Vibrio; species Vibrio sp. 10N.261.54.A5. The sequence continues at coordinate 54,488 of NZ_JBFRNU010000057.1, forward strand.
GCGCTGTCTAGCCAGCCCACGCCCACTTTTGCACCCACGTAAGTCGTTGCAGCAATAGAAGGCGCTGCTGCTAGGCCTGAAGCGGCTACAACAGCACACATGATTTTTGACAGTTTTTTCATAATTTTTTCCTTGGATTAACTCTTATTTTTATCTGAACTTACCAGTAAAACGATCACTTATTGGGTTACGACACTGCTTATAATAAGTAAATCAAGGTGTTGGTTCAGGTGAACCTGTTTCTTTCTCAGTACTTATATTGTTAATCTGATTGCGTATTGGAGTCAATGAAATTGTTAAATATTATATATTTAAGATGCCTTTATTGTTGGTTTTATCATTTGTTGGAATGTTTATGTTTATGTTTATGTTTAAGCTATAGCCTAGCCTCGTCTATTTACCAGTGGCGCTACGGGTAATAAGTAAAAAACTTGCGCTTTATCATGCTTATAAAACAAAAATCCCCACCCAATATGTATAACTCGAATGAGTACATGATTGGATAGGGATTTGAATTGAAGCTATAGCGGTATTTTCACGTTTTACATCACGTAATAGCTCGACTTTGTTTACGGACGCTCACCAGCTAACAAACGTTTTTCAATATCTGCAATGACACCTGGTAGGTCTGCAATGGTATCGATTAGGTAGTGTGGGTTTGATTTGTTTAGCTTAACGCTTGCTTTTTCACGTGCAGCTGCAAGTGTTGTCTCGTCTGCATCTAAATATTCTTGATACGTTAAGCCTGCTTCGTTACCTGATAGTACAAGGCCTACTGTCCACATACCTGCGTTGTGACCCTCATCGATCCCCGGTGCTGCGTCGTCTACTTTTACACACGCAGCAACGCTAGTTACACCTAGATCGATTACGTTTTTAAGTGCCATAAATGGAGCAGGGCGACCGCCTTGAGGTAGGTCATCGGTTGCTACGATGTTGTCTGGGTGGTAACCGTAATCTGCAGCAGCAGGGATTAGCACATCCATCACTTCACGTGGGTAACCTGAACAAGATCCGATCTTCACGTTCTTCTCTTTTAGGTTATTGACCACTTCTATCGCATTCAAAATAGGTGCTGCGTGATCGGCTACTTTCGCTTTTTGAAGAGGCATGAATGCCGCGTAGATCGCGTCAACGTCTTCACTTGTCATTGAGCGTCCGAACTGAGCTTTCCAACGAGCGTCAACAGCAGGGATTCGACCCACCGCTTGGATGTGATCCCATTTACCGATACCCATAGGTTCACGAGCTTCAGCTAAGTCGATGTCAAAGTCGAAACCTTGTTTGAATGCTTCAACGAAGATGCTAGTTGGAGCAAACGACCCAAAATCAACGATAGTGCCGGCCCAGTCAAAGATAACCGCTTGGATAGGTGATGTCGTGTTCATAATAGTGTCCTATTTTTGTGTCACTCCCAGTTCAAAGTTCTGGGAAACAAATGGTTGTTTAAGGTTATTGGTTTAAATGTTGATTTCGAGAATTAAAGGTATTCAAAATCTTTGCAGACTTTGGCTATCGCTTTTTCGAATACAGACAGAGCGACTTCTAGCTCGCTACGGCTGATGATCAATGGTGGGCTCAATTGAATCACGTTACCTTGTGAAACCTTAAAGCTCAGGCCATCGTTCAGACATTGGTAAAGTACTGCTTCTGCTTCATCGAACGCTCGGTTTTTGGTGATATGGTCAGTGACCAATTCCACTCCCCAAAGCAGACCGATGCCGCGAACGTCACCAATGACTGGGTATTTCTCTTTCATTTGAAGCAGTTGTTCACGCACGAATGCGCTGTCCGCTTGTACTTTTTCAAGTAGATTTTCTTGCTCAATCACTTCCATCGTAGCCAGTGCCGCTGCGCAGCCAATAGGACTTTTCTCGTGGGTGTAGTGACCAAGTGATACTTGCGCTGCCGTGTTGTATTTGTCTTTAGTGACCATGGCTGCGATTGGTACTAAGCCTCCGCCAAAACCTTTACCGATACAAAGAATGTCAGGTTCGATATCAAACGCTTGGTGTGTAAACCATTCGCCGCTACGACCCATGCCATTTGGGATGTCGTCAATGATCAATATGACGTTGTGTTTGTCACAGATCTCACGAATGCGCTTCCAATAAGCCTTACTTGGCACTTGAACGTCTGTGTTACGAACCGCTTCTGCAATGAAGGCTCCAATACCGCCTTCTTTTTCAATCACGTACTCTAGGTAATCCGCATAACGCACATCACATGTGGTCTCGTTCGCATCGCCGGAGTTTTGCCCGCGAAGCGATAAAGAGTCATTAAGCGGGAAAGCACCACGATAAGAGACCGCTGGTGGAATGCGCTCTACGCCAGCCATTAATGGCCCCATGCCTTCGCGGAAACACGCTTCGCCACCTACTGAAATTGCATCGAGTGACGCGCCATGGAATGAGTCCCACAAAGACACTACTTTGAAATTGTTGGTGACATGTCGAGCAAGTTTTAGCGCCATGCCGATCACTGATGTGCCACCGGGAGCAAACAACACGCGATTCAAATCACCACCGCAGATCTGTGTGAGTTTTTCAGCGCACTGAACGGCAGTCTCATTGGTGAAGCGACGTGGTGAAAACGGTAATGACGCCATTTGCTGAGTCACTTTATTGATGATGTGTGGGTGACCATAACCTAGCTGGTGAACATTATTGCCGTGAAAGTCCATGTACTTCTTGCCCGTCGCATCTTGAATGTAGATGCCTTCAGCGGCTGTAAGTGTGTCTAGGCATGGCGTTGACATCGCTTGATGAAGAAACACGTCTGAGTCACGTTTTAACATCGCTTGAGTTGCATCATCGTTTAGCGACTCGTTCCATTTCTCACGCGCTGGTGTAGTGTTCACATCGCCTTCGCTTCGAAAGTGCGTCGCCTTCAGAACTGGTTCTGGATTGGTCGTCGTCATTATTTGATGTCCCAGTACATAGCGTTTTTCACTGCGCCAATGAGAGCTTCAATGTCTGACGGGTAAACTTCACCGATGTTACCGATTCGAAAGCAGTCTGCGTTTGAAACCTTGCCCGGGTAAATCACAAACCCTTGCTCTTTCAATCGGTCATAGAATTCCTTGAATTGGTAATCGCTATGAGTTGGAGAGTAGAAAGAGGTGATGATAGGTGAATGAAGGTCATCATTAAGCAGTGGTTCAAAACCTAGAGAACGCATGCCAGTAACCAATGTAGTTTGGTTGGTTTGGTAGCGATTGTGACGAGCTTTAATGCCGCCTTCATGTTCCAATTCAAGTAGAGCTTGGTAGAAAGCGCGCACTGTATGAGTCGGAGAGGTGAAGCGCCATTTACCATGGTTGCTTTCCATGCAGTGCCACTGGTCAAACAGGTCAAGGCTTAATGAGCGAGCTTGGCCTTTGCACTTTTCCAGTTCTGATTGCTTTGCAATAACAAAGCCGAACCCCGGTACACCTTGAATGCACTTGTTTGCTGAGCTGATCATGTAATCGATACCTAAGTCAGCAATATCCATAGGAATACCGCCAAAACTCGACATCGCATCAAGAATGACGGTTTTGTTGTGCTGTTTTGCCAATTTGGCAATCTCTTCGATTGGATTCAACATACCTGTAGTGGTCTCACAATGCACAATCGCAACGTGAGTAATATCTGAATCCATAGCCAATGCCGTTTCCATTTTGTTCAAGTCAGGCTGTGATGTTTCACCTGGGGAAACGACATGGCATGGAATGTTTAAATATTCTGCGATTTGAGCAATACGAGCACCATACGCACCGTTATCGACCACAAGAAGCTTACCGCTGTTAGAGATAACGCTACCGATTGTTGCTTCAACTGAAGCAGTGCCGCTGCCTTGCATTAATACACTTGTATATCCCGCCTGCTTAGTCGCCAAAGTAACAAGCTTGCTACGAATCACTTCAACAACGTCTTTGTTGTATTCATCATCCCAAGTACACCAGTCTTTTAGCATCGCTTGGCGAACGGTTTCAGAAGTAGATAGAGGGCCCGGTGTCAGCAGTAAGTATTCGTTTCTCATGTTCAATTCTCGTGATTTGTGTTTTGGACTATACCAGTATTTGCGATTACTTTAACAACCAATTTAAACGGTCGTAAATAGCCCAAACGTTATTTTCACAAAAGCTTCATATTCAAATTTGTCACTGGTGCTGATCAATTTTCCGATCTTTAAACTGCCATTTTTTGTTCATTTAATCGTCATAAAAGCTAGTTAGCTTAATACTCGAAATCTGGTACATACCAGTGCAAAGGTGTGTGTTAACAACCTAAATGAATTTATGGACATAGAAGCCTCTTGATGGGGCTTCTAGCTTCTAACCTTGGCATCGGGCCTGACTGGAGAAAATGATGAAAAACCGTTTTATGAAAGGATCACTTGCAGCGTTAGTAACTCTACTCGCTGGTAATGCTTATGCAGCACAGGAAGTGACGGTTTATACCGCTTTTGAAACTGACATTTTAGCGAAATACAAGAACGCATTTGAAAGTGAAAACCCAGACATCAACATCAAGTGGGTACGTGATTCAACTGGGATCATGACGGCAAAATTATTGGCCGAAAAAAACAACCCGCGTGCAGAGGTAGTTTGGGGACTTGCTGGTTCTTCAATGGCACTGCTTAAAGAAGAGGGCATCCTGAAACCTTATACGCCTCAAGGTGTAGAAGCATTACGCGCTAACCTTAACGACCCACAGTCTACTCAAGCTTGGTACGGTAATGATGCATTCTTCAATGCAGTTTGTTTCAACGAAGTGGTCGCTAAGCAATTGAACCTACCGGCACCTAAGTCTTGGGATGACCTAACGAAACCTATCTACAAGGGCCACATTGCTATGCCAAACCCAGCATCTTCTGGTACGGGCTACATGCAGGTTTCGGCTTGGTTACAAAACATGGGTGAAGACCAAGGTTGGAACTACATGCAGAAGCTAGACCAAAACATTGCTCACTACACGCACTCTGGTTCTAAGCCATGTGTTCAAGCGGGCATGGGTGAAGTCGCTATCGGTATTTCTATGGCGAGCCGTGGCGCTAAGCTGAAAACTCAAGGCGCTCCACTTTCAGTGATTACACCTGAAGGCATCGGCTGGGAATCTGAAGCGGTAGGCCTTGTTAAGCCTTCTGATGCAGCACAACGTGTTATCGATTGGTCTATTTCTAAAGCGGCAAATGAGCTTTACATCGAAATGTACCCAGTTGTTGGTCACCAAGATGTGACAGGCAAAGCAGAGAACTTCCCTAATGTAGAAAAGAACATGGCAAAAATGGACTTCGCTCGCATGGGCAGTGAACGTGCAGACGTTCTTAAAACATGGTCTGAGAAGTTTGACGCTAAATCAGAGCCAAAATCTTAATCTGCTGAGCTTTTTAGTTCATGAGCTCCTTGGTTAATTATCTACCGAGCTTATTAGACACATGGTTTATTAGATATTTGGCTTATTAGACACGTAGTCATTAGATATGCAGCTCATTAGAAGTTAGAGATCAGTAAAGGAAGGCTTCGGTCTTCCTTTTTTAGTTTTACGTCTTTAGTAAGGTACAACAAATGAAAAAGCACTACTCATATTGGTTCAAGCAAGCATTGGAGCAGGAATTTGGTAGCATCAAGGTGGGGCTAGAGTCCTCTAAACCGCTTCAAAAAGACGTTAACTGTGATATCGCCATTGTTGGCGGTGGCTATACGGGTTTATGGACGGCGATTTTAATCAAACAACAGCAACCCGAAAAGCATGTTGTCGTGATTGAAAAAGGCCTATGTGGTAGCGGTGCTTCTGGTGCGAACGGCGGTTGCATGCTGACGTGGTTAACTAAGTATCCGACGCTGAAAAAGCTCTACGGAAAAGAACAAGCGAAATGGTTGGTTAAGGAATCAGAAAAGGTCATATACGAGATCGAAGCCTTCTGTAACGAACACAAGATTGACGCGCATCTATATCGAAACGGAACTTACTACACGGCGACCAATGAAGCTCAAAAGGGTGGAATGGAGCCTGTCGTTAATGAGCTGGTTAAGCAGGGTATTAATAGCTGGAAGAAGTGTGACAATTCTTTGGCCGAGAAAGCGGGATCTGATCGCCACATTGAGGGTTACTACTCAGAAGCTGCGGGCAGTGTGCAGCCAGCGTTATTGGCTAGAGGTTTGCGCAGAGTTGCTCTCGAACTGGGTGTCGAAATTTACGAAAATACAGAGATGGCTTCTCTTGATTACGGCTTCCCAGCTCGTATCCAGACTAAGGGCGGAGCTGTGTTTGCAGACAAAGTGATCTTGGCACTCAACGCATGGATGCTCGATCACTTTAGAGAGTTCAAACGCAGCATAGTGGTTGTCTCTTCAGATATGGTGGTGACCAAGCCTATTCCAGAAAAGCTCAAGCAGTTTGGCCCAGAGAAAGGGGCGGCGGTGGTGGATTCGCGTATTTTTGTCCACTACTACCGTGACACCCAAGATGGACGACTCATGTTGGGTAAAGGCGGTAATAAGTTCTCGTTTGCCAATCAAGTTGAAAGCATGTTTAACCAAACGACCAACTACCTGCCGATTCTCAATCAATCGTTTCAAAAACTGTTCCCTAAATTGGAACAAAGTGAATTCGATTACAACTGGTCAGGAGGCTCAGATCGTTCGGTCACCGGTCTGCCATTTTTCGGTAATCTAAAAGGCCAAAGCAATATCTATTATGGGCTTGGTTACTCAGGTAATGGTGTGGCTCAAACCCGTATGGGCGGGAAGATTTTGTCAGCCATGGTACTCGATATCGACAATGCTTGGACACGAAGCGGTTTAACCAAAGGCCCGCTAGGACACTTCCCGCCAGAGCCATTCCGTTGGGTAGGTGCGATGATAGTGCGTGATGCGGTACGAAGAAAAGAGAACGCGGAAGATTCGGGTAGCACGCCATTGTGGCTAGATAAACAGTTATCCAAACTCGCAGGTGCGGCGGGCAAAGCCGACAAGGTTGAATCATAGATTAATCTAGCGTTTAAATTAGAAGTTTACATTGAGGCTCTCAGTGATTTATGGGCAAGTCACTGAGGGCTTTCAACGTTGAACTAACTTTCAATGTTGAACAAATAGCAATTTTTAATGCTTATTATATCTGCAATATAACTGTCATTTAGCTTCTATAAATTTGTCACTCAACTGCAATATTCTCAGTATAAATTTGGTATATACCATATAGAGAGTGCTGTAGTATGAGCAACCAAACTTATTTGAATATTGAAAACGTTGTAAAGCAATTTGGCCAATTTACAGCGTTAAAAGACATCTCCCTATCGATAGATAAAGGCGAGTTCGTCTGCTTCCTTGGCCCATCTGGCTGTGGAAAAACCACCTTATTACGTGCGATTGCAGGCCTAGACTTACCAACGTCAGGTTCTATTGAGCAGAACGGTAATGATACGACCTTCTTGCCACCAGAAAAGCGCGACTTTGGCATCGTGTTCCAATCTTACGCTTTGTTTCCAAATCTCACTGTGGAAGAAAACATTGCGATTGGTCTAAAAAACCAAGGCATGTCGACCAAAGAAGCCCTTGAGACGGTTGAGTCTTGGTTAGAGACGATTGGTTTACCAACGTCCGGCCAAAAGTATCCGAATCAACTGTCTGGCGGACAACAGCAGCGTGTTGCTTTGGCTCGCGCGTTAGCGTTGTCTCCAGGCTTGTTGCTACTCGATGAGCCTCTTTCTGCGTTGGATGCGAAGGTAAGAACACATCTGCGTGACGAGATCTGCCAACTGCAACGTAAGCTGGGTATCACCACTATTATGGTGACGCACGACCAAGATGAAGCCCTAACGATGGCCGACCGTATTGTCGTGATGAATCATGGTGTTATCGAGCAGGTCGGTGCTCCACAAGAGATCTACCAAAAACCTGTCAGTCGTTTTGTGGCTGAGTTTGTTGGCAGCATGAACTTCATTCAAGCTTCTGTCGCAGCGCAAGGCAAGATACGTATTGCTGAGTCGATGTTACCGTTGCCGGGTTTAGATAACCTCACGCCAAAACTTGGTGATGTTTTCGATGTTGCCGTTCGTCCAGAGCAAATCCAGTTTGTGGATCGTTTTAGTGAGTCATTACCCGTGAGAATCGTATCAAGCGAATTCTTAGGGGCGTTTTATCGTGTTGAATGTCAATTGCAACATGACTCAATGGCGAAAGAGATCATCGTTGATGTATCAGTCAAAGAGTTCAACCGATTGAAGCTGCGTCGCAGTGATATTCGTTATGTGGCGTTTGACCAAGAAGGCCTGAGAGCTTACCCATCGAAAAGCCTGCAAGTGATGAAAGACGAGGCGGCGTAAATAATCATGGAATCGACTCAAATGATGCAATCTAAGCTGCTAGTTCAACGACGAGTACAACCTTTTCTGGCTCGGTTAAGCAAAGACAACGTGATTCTATTTGGGCTGCTGGCCTTTTTGTCTGTGGTCATGACGTTGTTTATCCTGATGCCACTGTGGGCAATGTTGAAAAAGAGTGTTCAGAACGCAGACGGTGAATTTGTAGGTTTACAGAATTTCGCTACGTATTTTGCGTCTCAAAGCCTATGGCAGTCGGTAGGCAATACCTTCACGCTCGGGTTGTTAGTGACCGTTGTCGTGGGCTTCTTGGCGTTTGGTTATGCCTATGCGTTAACTCGTTCATGCATGCCTTTTAAGGGACTTTTTCAAGTACTGGGTTCTGCGCCTATTCTTGCTCCGTCACTGCTTCCTGCAATCAGTTTGATCTTCTTATTTGGCAACCAAGGTATCGCAAAAGAAGTCTTGGGTGGCAATTCGGTGTACGGCTTGATTGGTATCTCACTGGGCTTGATATTCTGGACGTTTCCACATGCCTTAATGATTTTAACTACTTCATTGAGAACCTCTGACGCTCGTCTTTATGAGGCGGCACGTGCACTCAATACTTCATCGCTAAAAACCTTCTTCATGGTGACGTTACCTGCGGCAAAATACGGTTTGATAAGTACCTTGATCGTTGTGTTTACGCTGGTGGTTTGTGATTTTGGTGTGCCAAAGGTGATTGGTGGTAGCTACAACGTTCTGTCTACCGATATCTTTAAGCAGGTAGTAGGGCAACAGAATTTCTCTATGGGCGCGGTGACTAGCATCCTATTGCTATTGCCTGCGTTGCTTGCGTTTACCGTTGACCGCTGGGTTCAAAAGAAACAAAAGAGCTTGTTTGATACTCGCTCCGTCGCTTACCAACCAGAGCCAAACACTCTACGTGATGGCGTGTGTTTACTCTATTGCACCGTAATTTCAGTGGCTGTTGTTATTGTGCTAGGCATGGCGATATACGGATCTATGGTCACTTTCTGGCCTTGGAATAAAACGCTAACGCTAAATAACTATAACTTCGCAGAGATGAGTACTTATGGTTGGACGCCATTTTTCAACTCTTTAACCCTCGGCGCTTGGACTGCGATCATCGGTACCGTATTGATTTTCTTAGGCGCGTACTGCATTGAGAAGGGCAGAGCATTTGGTCCTGTTCGTCAAGCAATGCAAATGCTCAGTGTGGTTCCGATGGCCGTTCCGGGTATGGTGTTGGGTTTGGGGTATATCTTCTACTTTAATGATTTGAGTAACCCACTCAACTTCTTGTATGGCACGATGGCGTTCTTGGTGATTAATACCGTGGTTCACTACTACACAGTCGGCCACATGACAGCGTTAACCGCATTAAAACAGCTGCCTGAGGAAATAGAAGCGACGGCGGCTTCGGTTAACCTACCGCAATACAAGCTGTTCTTTAAGGTGACGGTACCCGTTTGTCTGCCTGCGATTTTAGATATTGCGACATACCTGTTTATTAATGCACTTACCACGACATCTGCGGTAGTATTCTTGTATTCTACCGATACGATACCTGCGTCAGTTTCAGTACTGAATATGGATGATGCGGGACAAACGGGTGCAGCAGCTGCCATGGCGGTGATGATCATGATATCGGCAGCGAGCGCGAAGTTGATTCATATGTTAATCAACAAGTTATTCGAGAAGCGCACCCAAGCTTGGCGCAAACGCTAGCGAACCATTTTATATTGCAGTTGGCCAAGGAATGGCTGACGACAAGAACAAGAATAAAAGGAAATGAAGTGCAGTACGTAAAAATCAAAGACGTCATCGTAGAGCAGATAGAGTCGGGGATGTTAACACCACGACAGAAGCTGCCTGCGGAGCGCAAACTGGCTGAATCGTTTGATACAACACGAGTTACGTTACGTGAAGCCTTGTCTTCACTTGAAGCGGAAGGACGAATTTATCGAGAAGACCGACGTGGTTGGTTTATCTCTCCAGCGCCACTGCGCTACGATCCAACACAAACGCTGAACTTCACGAATATGGCTTTGTCGCAGAATCGTAAGCCGAAAACAGAGTTGGTGGCGGCGAAAGGCATTTTAGCGACCAAGGAAGCAACTAGGCTTCTTGAGCTGCAACCTTTTTCGGACGTTTATCGAGTAGACAGAGTTCGTTATCTTGAAGACAGGCCCGTTGTGTATGTGACCAACTACATTCGACCAGAGTTGTTCCCTAATTTGCTTGATTATGACTTGTCTAAATCGTTGACGGACATCTACCGTGAGCACTTTGGTGTGGTGTATCAGAAGATCCGTTATCGAGTGAGCACAACGTCTTTGCTTGGCGAAACCGCGCAAGCTCTGCGTGCGACTTCTGGTTCTCCTGCTATGGTGGTTGAGCGTGTTAATTACAATCAAGACGGTGATTTGATTGATTGCGATATTGAATATTGGCGTCATGACGCGATCAGCATCGAGTCGATCGCACAGCTAGAGCGCTAGTCATACGTTATAACGTTGGCATATCTGCAATTATGCAGGATTGCCCAATTGAAACGCTCAAAGGTCTCTTATTCGGAGGCCTTTTTTATCACCTGTTGTCAGCCGTTGTGCTAATTCATCAATAATTTAGGAATGAAATGGAATTCTCTGCGATTGTAATCGTGATCATTTCGGCTTTGCTTCACGCGGGTTGGAACGTTCTAGGTAAATCTAATCAAGGCTCGGGCTCGTCATTCTTCTTAGCCTCTGGCTTTGCCGCCGCAGCGATATTGACGCCTTACTTGATCTGGTATGTTCACAGCGTTGGACTGTCAAATATCTTACTTCCATTTTGGCAACTGGTTTTCTTGAGTGGGATCTGTCAAATCATCTATTTGATTGGGTTAGGCGCGGCCTATAAACAAGCTGATATCGGTGTGATTTACCCAATGGCACGGGCACTGCCCGTGTTGATGGTGGGTTTAGGCACGGTGTTGATAGGCTATGAATTGTCAGCGAATCAATGGATTGGGTTCACTTTAATAACCTTAGGCTGCATGTTTGTACCACTAAAGCAGTTTTCAGATCTTAGGTTAAAAGCGTATCTCAACCTCGGCGTGTTGTGGGCGTTAATCGCCGCTATTGGTACCACGGGGTATTCCATTATTGATAAAGAGGCGCTTCTACTATTAGAACCATTAAGCACATCTATTATCACAAACAAGCACACCGCGATTTTCTACCTAGGCATTCAGTTTTGGGCGATTGTGATTCCGCTGAGTGTTTGGTTATTCGTAACCAACCAAAGAATCGAGTTTACTAATGCTTGGATACTGCGAAAGAAAGCCACGCTTGCAGGCATTATGATGGCTTCGACTTATGGTTTGGTGTTGTTTGCGATGACTATGACAGAGAACGTCAGCTTGGTTGTTGCACTTAGGCAAGTAAGTATCATCTTCGGCGTAGTGATGGGGATCTACTTTTTAGAGGAAAAGTGGCACGTTACGCGTGGTGTAGGCGTCGTTTTTATCATTGCTGGCTTAGTTATCTCACTGACTTAAAAAGAAATTAAATCCTACCTCCAACCTATAATGTGACTTTTCAGTCGCATTTTTCTTATTGATAGCAAACGTTTTACTAATGTTAAAGATGTGATCCTTCTCATAGACAAAGCTGTAAAGTTACCGGTAACATCCACCTCAACGTTACCGGTAACATATAATTACAAACCGGACTCTGTGAAACTCATAAGGATACCCAAATGAAAGCTCTGACTAAAACGCTGATTGCTGCCTCCCTTACTGGTCTATTTGCTACTTCAGCAATGGCTGCAGACTTTAAACTTAAAATTCAATCTTCAGATCCTTCTGGTGACTTGAACTTCAAGGTTCAGCAGAAGTGGGCTGAGCGCGTAGAGACGATGTCTAACGGACGTATTGATATCGATCTTCTGCCTGTAGGCGCTGTGGTTAAGCACACAGAAACGCTAGGCGCGATCAAAATGGGCATCCTAGATGGTCACATCACAGCAACAGGTTACTTCTCTGGTAAAGATCCAGCATTTGGTCTTATCGGTAACATGGTTGGCGCATGGTCAGACACTACACAACTGCTTCAGTACATGAACTACGGTGGTGGTAATGAGCTAATGACCGAACTGTACAAGCCTTACGGAGTTCAGTTTGTTGGTGCTTCTACGACGGGTGTTGAATCTTTCATTTCTAAAAAGCCAATCGATGGTGTTGCGGATCTTAAAGGCCTGAAATTACGTGCTCCCGAAGGCCTAGTTCAACAAGTATTTGCAGCCGCGGGTGCGACTCCAGTAAACCTACCGGGTTCTGAAGTATTTACTGGCCTAAGCAAAGGCGTTATTGATGCTGCGGACTACACGGTATTCTCTACCAACCAAAAAGCGGGCATGAACGATATCGCTACTCACCCAGTTCAACCGGGCTTCCACTCACTGCCTCTTATCGATATCTCTGTATCTCAGAAGAAGTGGGACAAGATGCCAGCGGATCTACAAACGATTCTACAAACGTCAGTTCGTGACTTCTCTTACGACATGACAACTCAGCTGAAAATGGCTGACCAAGCTGCACTTAAAGAAGCTCAAGCGAACCCAGAAATTACTATCCACGACTGGTCTCAAGAAGAGCGTAAGAAGTTCCGTGAAATCGCGAAAGGCCAATGGAAAGTATTTGCAGAGCGCTCTGACAACGCAGGGAAAGTTTACACCTCAGTGACTGTGTTCCTAGAAGAAAACGGCTTACTGTAATTCAAATTTAGTTTACTGACGGGGGAGGGCACTGCTCTCCCGTATTCTCCCAGGATATTTGGCCCATGACAGACAAAACTCCCCATGCCCCAGCTGAAAACGACGAGCAACCAAGAAATGCGCTTGATCGTTTTGTTATAAAGTTCAGTAATCTCGTGAGCTGGTTTTTTATCTTTACTGTATTGATTTCATTTTATGAAGTTGTGATGCGTTACGCATTTGATGCCCCGACCACATGGGTACATGAAACAGCTTCTTTCATCGGTGGTTCATTATTCATTATTGGTGGTATCTACGCGTTTGCTGCGAATAAGCATGTGCGTGTGGTTCTTATCTACGATTCAGTGTCTAACCAAGCACGCAAATATCTTAATCTTGTTCACCACATTGTTGGTTTGGCCTTTGCTGGCATGCTCGCTTACGCGGCTTACTTCACTGCGGAAGAAGCGTGGTTTGCACCTTGGGGTGAATTCCGCCTTGAAACATCAGGCTCAGTGTTAAACGCGCCTTATCCTGCGTTGCTGAAAGGCCTGATCTTTGTCGTTTTGTGTGTTCTTGTTGTCCAGTTTATATTGCACCTAATCCAAGAGTTGATGGGTCTAAGGAAGAATGACGATGTTTGATTTATCTTCTATTGGTATCGCATGGGGCAGCTTGCTCATGTTGGTTATGATGATTGGCTTGCTACTGACCGGTATGCAGCTAGCGTTCGTAACAGGCTTTGTCGCGATTTTCTTCACTTTATGTTGGTTTGGTCCTGATGCCCTGCCTTTGATTGCGAGCCGCACTTACAGCTTTGCTTCTGGTTATGTTTTCCTTGCTGTTCCTATGTTCGTATTGATGGCGGCTTTATTAGACCGTTCGGGTATCGCGCGTGATCTGTTTGATGCCATGAAATCTGTTGGCCGTAAGGTTCGTGGTGGTGTTGCAGTTCAAACGCTATTAGTTGCGGTTCTATTGGCTTCGATGTCAGGCGTTATCGGTGGTGAAACGGTACTACTGGGTATTCTTGCTCTGCCACAAATGCTTCGTTTGGGTTATGACCGTAAGCTTGCTATCGGTACAACCTGTGCGGGTGGCGCACTTGGTACCATGCTTCCACCAAGTATCGTACTGATCATCTACGGTATGACAGCTAGCGTATCGATTGGCGACCTATTTAAAGCGTCATTCTTACCAGCGTTTATTCTTGCTGGCTGTTACATCGGTTACGTGCTGATTCGCTGTAAGCTAAACCCTGCTCTTGCGCCTATTCCAAGTGATGATGAGACAGAAGACGATATCGCCAATCAGCCAAGCTACTTCAAAGCTCTGTTCTTCCCATTGCTTTCTGTCGCAACGGTTTTGGGCAGTATCTACACAGGTATCGCATCAGTAACAGAAGCGTCTGCTTTGGGTGTAGTTGGCATCATGATCAGTGCGCTAATCCGTGGTGAACTGAACTTCAGCATGTTGAAAGAGAGTGCCATCGCAACCATGCGTACCTGCGGCATGATCATGTGGATTGGTATCGGTGCAAGTGCATTGGTTGGTATCTACAACTTGATGGGCGGCATTGATTTTGTTGAAGAAACCATCCTTGCGCTCAGTGGCGGTAACGCGACAGTAACGCTATTAATCATGATGGCTATCTTGTTGGTACTAGGCATGTTCCTTGACTGGGTAGGTGTAGCACTTCTAACAATGCCAATCTTCGTTCCAATCATCACTGGCCTTGGTTTTGACCCAGTATGGTTCGGCGTTGTGTTCTGCCTAAACATGCAGGTGTCGTTCTTGTCACCGCCGTTTGGTCCTGCGGCATTCTACTTGAAATCAGTAGCACCAAAAGACATCAGCTTAGGTGAGATTTTCTCTTCACTACTGCCGTTCATTGCACTTCAAGTATTGGTTCTGGCACTGGTTATTATCTTCCCTCAGCTCGCGCTTTGGTGGCAATAACAGCGAAGGTTCCTGAGTGAATTTAACGTTCAGGAACCTATCAATAGCAACACAAGTTTAACTATTAGATTCGATTGTCAGCCCCTGTTTTGGTTGGGGCTTAGGGAAGGCTTGCCTTATGAAAAGCAAAAAAATACTCGTGATGGGCGTATCTGGATGCGGAAAAAGCCTGATTGGTAGCCGTGTCGCGCAGGCTTTAGAACTTCAATTTTTTGATGGGGATGACTTCCATCCGCAAAGCAACGTTGAAAAAATGCGTCAAGGTATCCCGCTGACTGACGAAGATCGTCAAGGATGGCTAGAAACACTTAACAAGCAATACATTGAGCAGCCAAGTGCAGTGATTGCATGCTCTGCATTGAAACCTCAATACCGCGAGATTCTGCGAGAGGACAATGAAGACTTAGTGATTATATACCTTCAGGGCAGTTTCGATACGATTTGGAATCGCCATAAAGCTCGTGAAAACCATTACTTTAATGGCCAAGAAATGTTGAAAAGCCAATTCGCAACCTTGGTTGAACCTGAGCTAGATGAAGCGCTATTTGTCGATATATCGCAAGATGTTGAGCAAGTCGTAGAAAGTGCACTCAAACAAATTAAGCAGATAGGTTAAACCATGACTCAGATAAAAAATGACATCGCGATGATTGGTTTAGGCGTGATGGGCAAAAGCCTTGCGCTCAACCTATTGGATAACGGCTTTAACGTTGCTGGCTTTGACTTGAATACAGACAACATTGATCGCGCCAGTTCAGAAGCAAAGCTGCTTAATGAATCGTTTACTGGTAAAGGTCAGTTCACACAAGGGACTAGCCTTGAGCATGTGCTGCAAGGGCTCGCGAAGCCGCGTGTAATCGCTTTGTCGGTTCCTGCTGGAAAACCTGTCGATATCGTCGTAAATAGCTTGCTTGATGCTGGCTTAGAAAATGACGACATTGTTATCGATACAGGCAACAGCCTTTGGACAGATACCGAGGCGCGTGAAGTGAGCTACAAAGGCAAACTGCGCTTCTTTAGCACCGCCGTTTCTGGTGGTGAAGAAGGCGCTCGTGTTGGCCCGGCGCTTATGGCGAGTGGTGACCAATCGGCTTGGCAATATGTGAAACCGATGTGGGAAGCGATTGCTGCAAAAGTGGATGCTAATGGGCTACCGGTTGCTCAGTTTGAAGCGGGTGAAGCATGCGCTGCCTATGTTGGTCCTTCTGGTACAGGGCACTATGTGAAAATGGTACACAACGGTATTGAATATGCCGACATGCAGCTCATCTGCGAAGTGTATCAGTTCATGCGTGATGTACTTGAAATGCCAGCTCAAGAGATTGGCCAAGTTTTCGAACAGTGGAACAACGGTGTACTTAATAGCTACTTAATGGAAATCAGTGCCGACATTCTTCAACAAGAAGATTTGGCTACGGGTAAACCATTTGTTGATGTTGTGCTTGATAAGGCTGGCCAAAAAGGCACAGGCTTATGGACAGCAGTTAACAGCCTTCAGGAAGGCTGCCCAACCCCAACCATTGCACAGGCGGTTTATGCACGTGCGATGAGCGGTCAAAAATCACAACGTATTCAAGGGAGCAAACTGCTAAAAGGCAATGTTGCCAATGCGAGTCAGTTGGATCAAACAGAGGTTATTTCTGAGCTTCATGATGCTTTGTATTGCGCCAAACTGTCTGTTTATGCGCAAGGTTTTGATTTATTAAAGACAGCGTCAGACAAAGAGGGTTGGAATCTCGATTTCACTCAAATAGCTAAGATCTGGCGAGCAGGTTGTATTATCCGTGCAGCATTCTTACAAGGTATTACATCGGCTTATCAACAAAATGGTGAGCTGGCGAACCTGTTGTTTGACGAGGTTTTCATCAAACAAATGGAAGAGCGTGAGCTTGCTTGGCGTATCGCCGTTGCTAACTCCGCTTTGTATGGTGTGCCGATGCCGGGGATCAGTTCTGCATTAAGCTACTTTGATTCTCTGCGCTGTGAAGTGTTACCAGCGAATCTATTGCAAGCGCAACGTGACTATTTTGGTTCTCATACCTATTCGCGAGTCGATAGAGAGGAAGCCGAAAAATTCCATGTCACTTGGAGTCAGTCCCCAAGAACTGAAGTAAAAGTAAACGCTTAAACAATCAATAACGCCCTCAACAAGAGGGCGTTTTTAATTATGATGCTGTATCAACATTTTACTAAATTAGGCTTCAAATTCCACGTCAGTCGGATACACTGTTACCAGTAACATAACTCAAAAATAATAATTACTAATTATGTCGAATAAGAAAAAACGTCCAACATTACAAGATGTTGCCAACTTAGTTGGTGTCACAAAAATGACCGTCAGTCGCTGCCTGAGAGACTCTTCTCAAGTATCAGAAGCACTGCGAGATAAGATCAGCGCTGCAGTAGACGAGCTAGGTTATATCCCTAACCGCGCACCAGACATTCTTTCCAACGCAAAAAGCAATGCGATTGGTGTTTTGGTCCCCTCGTTAACTAACCAAGTTTTTGCTGAAGTTATTCGTGGTATTGAGCAAGTCACCGCGCCTGCGGGTTACCAAACCATGATTGCTCACTATGGCTATAGCGCAGAACTGGAAGAGCAGAGCATCGCTTCGCTGCTTTCTTACAACGTTGACGCGATTATCCTTTCAGAAAACGTTCACACTGATAGAGCGCGTAAAATGCTGCAGACTGTTTCTATCCCAGTGATTGAAATTATGGATTCGGTGTCTCCCCGTATTGAACAAGCGGTTGGCTTTGATAACTTCGAAGCGGCAAGAGCAATGACCAAAACCATGCTCGACCGGGGGCGAACCAATATTGCTTACTTAGCGGCTCGTATGGATGAACGTACGCGCTTAAAAATGGCCGGTTATGAACATGCGATGCAAGAAGCCGACAAAACGCCAGTAACGCTGCAAACGGAAGACGCTTCCTCGTTTACTCTTGGTGCAAAACTGATTGGTGAGTTACTTGAGAAGCACCCTGAAGTGAATGGCATTTTCTGTACTAACGATGATTTGGCCATTGGTGCTTTTTACGAGTGTGTACGACGTGGTATTCAAGTACCAGAGCAGATGGCGATTGCAGGCTTCCACGGACACGACATCACCGTGGCGATGACGCCTCGTTTAGCGACTGTAGTAACACCTAGGGAGCAGATCGGTAAAGTCGCTGCAGAGCAAGTTGTAGCGCGTTTACAAGGCAACAATGAATGGGTGGCGAAGCTGGATCTTGGTTATGAGATTGAAGTAGGTGAGAGTATCTAATCTTACACTTCGGCTTTGATCTTCATCGGATTCAAACTAAGACGCCCTTAACGATAGTGATGTCGTCAAGGGCGTTTTCTATTTATCTAGCAAAAAGATGTATGTCGTAACAGGTTTAACCTGCTAAATCTTGAGCATCTTGCTGTTTCAACACTTTGTGGCCATCTTCAGTGACACCACGTTTCCAGTAGCTGCTGATGTAGATGTTCTCTTTCGCGACTTCTTTTTCGTTGCGGAAGTATTGTCTTAGCTCACGCATGCTTTCAAATTCACACGCTGTCCATATTGAAACCTGACCTTCTAACCATTCTGTGTTGCGCACGGTTTGTGAAAGTGACTCTGAGGTTTCATCTTCAATCAACCAGGTTACTTTGATACCTTGAGGAGTCTCAAGTACCTGCTTATCTGCTGCTGAGTTGATCTGAATGATAGCGTGACCAGTCGCTGTTTCTGGGAGCGTTTTTACTTTTGCAGAAAGCGCAGGTAGGGACGTCATGTCTGCAACTAAGAAGAACCAGTCTGACTCTAGGTTAAGCCCCTGAATTAAACCAGGACCAGCCACTGAAATAGTGTCACCCACTTTCGCGTTCATTGCCCACCTTGCAGCAAAGCCACACTGCAAATCTTTAGTGATGTGACGAACGAAATCGACTTCAATCCACTGCTCTACAGGATTGTACTGACGAATGGTGTAAGTGCGCATGGTTGGGCGCTCACCTTCGTTTAGCTGGCTTAAATCAGTCGTGCCAAGTGGCGAGAATAAAAGCTTGATGTAGCCGCCGGCACATTCTGTTGGGTATTTACTTAATCCCTCACCGCTAAGCGTTATGCGCTGCATGTTTGGAGTAATTGTTGAGGTTTGAGTAACGGTTAATGTGATAGGGCTAGGCTTGCTCATATAAGGCTCTCTTAGATTTGGATTTCCACATCATAATCCTGAACTAAAAAACACTCAATACTAATAGTTATCATTTACTTTGATTTACACATGTACTACCTAACTTATACGACAGATCCTATTGAGAAACGGATCCTACAAAAAAGAGCCCTTTAGAAAACTAAAGGGCTCTTAGGATTGGTTTGACTCAGCGAACAGAATTAGCTGTTTGCTTGCTCTAGTTCAATCGTTTCTTCAGCGGCTTTCGCAGCTTCTAGCATCTTACGAATAATGAACGATGCTGCCATTGCGATACCTACCATCACGACGGCAAGAACAGTCAGCATTTGGAAGTAATCACCGTAAACCGTTTGCACGATCTCTTGTGTGATCTCTTGACCTTTCTCTAGTGCAATAGACGTTGAGAATACCGCGCCAACAATGCCTGATAGTGCGATAGCAACAGAGAACAAGCTTACTGAGAAGTTTTCAATGTGCTTAGGTGCAACAGACAGGATGAAGGCTACAACCATTGAACCTACAATCACTTCACCGAATGCTAGGAAGAAGTGAATCGCTAGGAAGACTTCTGGGCGGATCAGAATATCGTCACCAACTGTCGTTACTGCCATCGTAAGGATACCGAAAGCGATAGCCGTAAGGATGAAAGAGAAACCGACTTTGGTTGCAGTTGAGAAGTTAATGTTTTTCTTTTCTAGGTTAGAGAAGATACCCGCGATGATAGGGCCAGCAACCATACACCATAGTGGGTTCATTGCCATTGAAGCTTCAGGTGCGACAGGGATGAAACCAAATAGATCGCCACGCATTGTGTTGATCGCTACCATTGTCATCGAAGTCATCATCTGACCGTAGTACACGAAGAAACATGTCGTCAGGAATGTGATGATTAAGATAGTCCCCATTTTTAGCATGTCTGATTTCTTCGATTTCATCATCAAAGAGACAAAGTAGATGATCGCTGCACCACCGATTGCGTACACGATGTTTTGGCCAATATCCATGTTAGAGAACATGAAGAATACCAAGCCGATCATTGCTGCAGAAAGACCAAGGAACGCTGCCCAGTTTTTAGTGCTTACTGGTTTTTGGTCGATTTCAGCACTTGCTTCAACAAGGCCTTTGCGAACAAAGATCATCATCAGAAGCGCAGCACCGGCTAGCACCGCTGAAAGAAGGAAACCACCGTGGAAACCAACAACAAGTACTAGCATTGGGAACAGGTATTGGCCTAACAGAGCACCAATATTGTTTACTGAGTAGTTGATTGGGTAGCAGTTCTCAAAATCTTCTTGAGTTTTGAACGTGCGTTTGTAAAGACTTGGGTAAGAAGGGGACATCAAACCACGTGCATAACTTGCTAACGCAATACCACATAATGCCATCGGAACATTGGTTGCTGCTGCACCAAGTACCAGTAGAACGTAACCACTTGCGAACCCTAGGAAGGCAATGGTTAAAGATCGGTAGGCGCCTAAAAACTTGTCGGCGATAAAGCCACCTGCGATAGCAAATAGCGGTCCGATTGCAGAGAAAGCACCAACAACCATCATGGTGTCGGCTTCATTGTAGTTCAGATCTTCAAGGAAGAAACGAGTCAAGATCACCATGACGCCATAGAACGAAAGTCCGAACATCATTTGGCAGAACATCATTGATTTGTTTAATCTATTCCACATTATTTTATTCTCACGTTTGTATTAATATGTAGTGTAATTGCCCGATTATAATATCATTAGTAGTAATACATAAACTTAAACATCTGTCCCAAGCAGAACTTTACTCGATATATCTTTTCTTATGAGTGCATTCATATTTCTCATGAATGAGATTTGCAACGTTAGATTTTGCAAGTGGATGCATGGCGGTATGAAATTTAGCCATCATCATTTGTGGCTAAGTAATGAACTAATAAAGGGAAAGTTAGAGGTAGTCATTCTGTAAGTTATTTTGAGTGAGTATCACTTTCAATTAGCTGTTGGGCTTTAGCCAATAAAAAAGCCAGCTTGGTGGCTGGCTTTGTTGAGATATTGAAAACTAAGTTTACAAGAATGCTGTCTCTATAGAGGCTTTCTCCACTCGTGTTCCTGTCTTTTATTCACAAGGTGGTGCCATATGGATCACGGCTAGGCCGCCTAGAGAAGTTTCACGGTACTTCTTGTTCATGTCTTTACCTGTTTGATACATGGTCTCGATAACCTTGTCTAACGAGATAAGACACTTGCTGGTACGCTTCAACGCCATGCGCGATGCATTGATCGCTTTCATTGCACCCATTGCGTTACGTTCAATACATGGTACTTGTACAAGGCCACCGATAGGGTCACATGTCATGCCCAATGAGTGTTCCATCGCGATCTCAGCTGCAATACAAATCTGTTCGTTGCTACCACCACGTAGGGCAGTTAGGCCTGCTGCGGCCATTGATGAAGAAACGCCGACTTCACCCTGACAACCTACCTCTGCGCCAGAAATCGAAGCGTTGGTTTTGTATAAGATGCCGATTGCGCCAGAGACTGCCAAGAAGTCTTTAAGCTGCTTAGTGTCTAGCTCTTTGATGAAGCGATGGTAGTACATTAATACCGCAGGAATAACCCCAGCCGCACCGTTGGTCGGTGATGTCACGACCTGACCGCCCGCTGCGTTTTCTTCACTTACAGCAAAGGCAAATAGGTTAATCCAATCCATGATCTCCATTGGATCGTTTTCAATCGAGGCATTTGCTTCCAGCTTTTTAAGCAGAGCAGGTGCTCGACGAGTGACTTCTAGACCGCCATCAAGAATGCCTTCCGTGTCAAAGCCACGCTGCATACACAGAGACATCACCTTCCAAATTTGGTCGGCTTTCTGGTCAATCACATCCATACCTTGGAATGAAACTTCGTTACGTAGAATTAAGCCACCAAGGCTCAGTCCTTGTTGTTCGGATAGTTCAAGCAACTGATCAGCAGAAGAGAAAGGGAACTCAACTTGAGTTTCTGCTTCCTGTTTGCCGTTTTGTAGCTCATCAGCGGTTGCGATAAAGCCACCACCAATCGAGTAGTAGGTTTCCATATCCAGAAGGCTGCCGCTTTCGTTAAAGGCAGAGATAGTCATACCATTTTCATGCAGCGGAAGGTTGGTCTTGTGGAAGAGCAGATCGCTTTCTACATCGAAATAAATTTCATGGTTACCGCTAACCAATAGAGATTTATCTTCAATCGCCTTACGCATTGCTTGGTTAGCACTGGTGATTTTAATGGTGTCGGGGCGGTTACCTAGCAAACCTAACAAGGTCGCTCTGTCTGTGTGGTGACCAATACCCGTCAATGATAACGAGCCGTATAAGTCGATTTGAATACGCTTCACTTGCTTAAGCTGAGCATCAATTTTTTGGGTAAAGTTAAACCCAGCGATCATTGGTCCATTTGTGTGGGAGCTGGATGGTCCAACCCCAATTTTGTAGATATCAAAAATAGACAGCATAGTAACTTCCTGTGAAGACGGTTCGATGGACGAACTCTGTGTAAAATTTGTATTTGGTTAGTTGCACTTCTTTGAGTGAACCTGTTCTGTGGGTGAAACAGTTATGCGATAGAGCGTATTCATTGATTGAAAGGGCTCTTTTATCGACTAGTGCTAACAAGCATAGAGCGATGAAATACAAGAGCGTGCTATGTTTGCTGTAAAGCGACACGTTTATTCTTGTATTACCTAAGATGTCGCTATCAATAGTGAGCATTATTGCGAGCAACATATAAGAATTTCAAAATACTTTTGTTAACAAGTATTGTATACATAATTCACTCCATCTAATCCCCAAAACGAGACTTGAACATAAAATGAGCATTAATCACCTCCTTATTGTGCTGGGTAAGCGACTTAATCAGAATAAATTGACTGATGAAGGAATCAGTCGAGTTGATGCTTTGGTTGAGTATCTGGCGGAGCCTTTGGTAGAAGAGTCGAATCAGCAAACTGCGGTAGCATTTTGTGGTGGGCTAACAAAAGGGCAAACACTGTCTGAAGCCGACGCGATGCACCAGTACTTTAGAAAGCTTGAAAAGCAGCGTGAACATCCGTTTTCTTTAGGGGCGATTTTGCTCGAGCAGCACTCGACCAACACTGTCGAGAACATACAGAACTTGGCCTCAGAGATGATTGCAAGCGGGCTGTTTACTCGCGGGCAAAGTGTGCAAGTGACATTCGTTTCGAATGACTATCACTTGCAACGTATTTTTGACATCCAGATGTTGATGGACGAGCAAGGTTTGCTTAAAGTTCTCATCGAGAAGTGTTCTGCACTTGGGGTAGAGCTGCAAATAGATCGTCAGCTAGAGGCTCATGTTGCGGTGCCATATCCTCATCAAAGTACTCAAGGGCAATTGTTTCTATTGATGGATGTACTGACGACCTACCGAGTCTATCTTGAAGGTGTCTCTGCGGGCGCATTTAAGCGAGATTTAGAGTTGGTTAGACGAGAGCCAGAAAGACTGTCTTTGGAAGCATTGATCACTGCCAAAGAGCTCGTTGGACGTTCATCTGACTTTGACATTGTGGAGAGTTTACTCCCAGCATTGGAGCGCTGTATCCAGCAGACTTCAGTGGGTACCGATGTAAAAAAAGTCAGGGAATACCTAGCTCTACTAGATACTAACCTGACTTTATTGAATCGTTATTTAGATCCGGAATCGGATCACACACATCGCTGGTGGCGATAGGTGATTATTTCTTTCTCGTGATGCCAAAAGCTAGAAGTTCAGTGCCTTCTTCAGCGATGTTTTTAACCGCTCGAACGTAATCATCGCCCATAACATTGTGCCAGAAGGCTCATGTGTTTTTTTACAGTGATTAACTTTGGTTTTCTGAATCTTGCTCATGGTTATTGCGGTAGTACTCCCACTGTTCAATGCGCTCGCCGTCATCGAATACACAGTAAGTTGTACGCTGATTGTTTTCAGTAACCGTGTCTAATTCACCGTCTTGTTGAACACAATAAACCGCTGCTGGGTTAGCGACTGAAACACGTTGGCCCTCGCTATATTCTGCATAGTCGTTTGCACAACCGCCTAATACAACGGCACATACAGCCATCAAACCAATTTTCTTCATGTCTATCTCCTACGTGATAACTCTATAATCGAATGCGTTAAGTTCTACAGAACCAAATGAGAAGCTCTATGAAATTAGTATATTTTAGATTTCAGAAAAGGTTGTCCTAATTTGGTCAAGATATTGAAATAGGTTGATATTTCTTCATGTTTAACGACTTTTTGAGTGTTAGATCAAGCTAAGTGGATTCAAGTTACCGTAGGAATATCCCCGTCCGATCCGTTCTGGTTAGCGGTTGTGAACCTCGAATCTATTGATGATTATGATATGATGCCGCCAAATTCAGTAGAGCAGCCAGAATCATGAGACACCTAAAAACAACCATCCATCCTGATATCGACCATCTAGACAATAAAACGGTCTATAAGCGCAACGCTGCCCGTGCCATTGTGTTAGATGGTGAAGACATTCTGATGCTGTATACAGAGCGTTATCACGACTACACCATTCCTGGTGGTGGTTTGGATGAAGGGGAAGATGTGATCGCAGGTATGGTTCGTGAACTCGAAGAAGAGACTGGCGCGAAGAATATCCATAGCATCAAGCCGTTCGGCATTTTTGAAGAGTTTCGTCCTTGGTACAAAGATGATGCAGACATGATGCACATGATTTCTTACTGCTACTCATGCAAGATCGATCGTGAGCTTGGTGAAACGGCTTACGAAGATTATGAAGTGAAAAACGGGATGAAACCGGTGTGGATTAACATTCATGAGGCAATTGCTCATAACGAGAAGACCATGGCCGAGAGCCCTAAAAAGGGCATGAGTATTGAACGTGAAACCTTTTTGCTGCATTTGATTGCCAAAGAGATGCTTTAGCCGTTATCAATACTAGCCTGCTAAGCTATTTATTTGCCGCCACTTTTGGCGGCAAAGTTGTTTCTAGCAATGCTAAAACTTAATACCCGAAACTAATTATTGAATATGGTTGATATTGTCAACTAAGTGTTTTTGATGTATCTTTACCTCAGCGATGAACCTATCTAGCTTAACTGCCCGGTTATATCGTTAAATCTCGCTGTGAGCCTGCCCTAAACAAAGAATACTATGAATAAAAGACAGTTTATTGCCCATTATCTGCGCATGAATCGCACCTCGTACTTATTGGCGATTGTGTTCATCTTTCTCGTCAACTGGTTACAAGTAGAGATCCCTCGTTATATCCAATTGGCGATAGATTTGATTGATGATGCCTCTTCAACTGGCCACCAACAGCTTCAAACCTATGTTTGGATTGTGGTCGGGATGTCGGTTGCCATGGTGGTGGTGAGAATTCTGTCTCGTATCTATGCGCTTAATCCGGGGCGAATTACAGAGGCCGCACTTAAAAGTACACTTCTACAAAAGTTGAATCGCTTACCGAGCAGCTTTCACGAACGCTTTGCTTCTGGTCGACTGATCTCGATTATCAACAATGACCTTAGTGGCATTCGACTGCTGTTTGGTGTCGGCTTCTTGCAGTTCTTCAATGCCTTACTTGCGTTGTCGTTGACGCCTCTTTACATGTGGCGCATATCGCCAGAACTCACACTGTATTCGATCATTCCTATCTCAATCGCTTTTGTGATTTTCCGTGTGGGCTTCAAGCGTATGAAAGCGCTGCATTTAGAGCACATGAAGCGCCTACAAAATCTGTCTGCTCAGCTAATGAGTTACCTGTCTGGGATTGATCTCATTAAGAGCCAGCAGATGTCACCTTGGGTGAAAGCTGAAACTGAAAAACTGAACCAGTTATTGCTTGAATGCCGCCTTAAAATTACACGCATTCAAGTCTTCTTTATGCCGGTACTCGACTACGCCAATGACCTGATGAAAATCATCATTCTTGGGCTTGGTGGCTACATGTTAATGAGACAGGAACTCACACTTGGTGAGATTACCGCCTTTCTGACTTACTCAGTTTTGCTCGCTATGCCATTGATGCAACTTGGCAGAATCGCGACCATTTATCAGCGAGGCATGGTCGGTATCCAAAGTGCACAAACCATTCTTAATGCCAAAGTCCCAGAGCTAGATGAAGATAAGCTTACTGAATTAGATGTTGAATCGCTGAAGGGAAAAACGTTTTCCGTTCGCAATCTCAGCTTCAGCTATTCAGGTGAAGAACGCGTGATTCTCGATGACATCAGCTTTGATATTCCAACAGGTAAGAAAGTGGGTGTGTTAGGCGGGATCGGAGCGGGTAAAACGACATTAGTGAACTGCTTAAACCACCACTTGGATGTACCACAAGGTTCTGTTTTCCTTGGTGAAAGAGATGTCACTAGCTTCTCACGCAGTGACTTACGCCGTTACGTGAAAACCGTGACTCAAGACCCTTACCTGTTTTCAGCAACCGTCGAAGACAATATCCGCTTTGGTAGCCTAGATACCGATTTGGCAAAGAGTCAGGTTGATGAAGTGCTAGAGCTCAGCCAGTTGGCTAGTGATGTGACACGTTTTGAACACGGCGATCAAACCTTAGTCGGTGAGAAAGGGATCATGTTGTCAGGTGGTCAGAAGCAGCGCTTAAGTATTGCGCGTGCTTTATTGCAACCCACCGACCTGATCATCATGGATAACGTTCTATCGGCTGTCGACTATGAAACAGAACGTAAGATCTTGGAAGGTTTGTTTAAACGTTTGGAAAATCAATCGGTTCTTGTGGTTTCACACCGCGTTAATGCCCTTGAATATATGGATGAAGTCATCGTGTTGAACGAAGGTAAAGTGATCGCGAAGGGCGACCACGCCACGTTATTGAAAACCTGTGATTACTATTACGATACATGGCAACTACAGCAGAATGAAACGGAGGCAGCAGCATGTTAAAACGTGTTGATCTCAAGTACCTCAAGCACTTTTTTAAGTTTGCTAAGAAATACAAAGGCTCTGCGATTCTGGGCATCGCTATGCTTCCTCTTTCTGTCATCACGAGCTTGTTGTTCCCTTGGCTGATCATTCAAGTGATCGATGTTCACCTGAGTCACGGGGATATGGATGGTCTGCTCGAATACGTCTTCTATCTCGTTGCCGTGCTGGTGGCGAGTTATGTGGTGGATACCACCTATTCGTACAATCTGCGTAAAACTGGTCAATACACGATAACTGACATGCGCTCAGTATTGTTTGCTCGCGTGCTCAAACTACCGCGCAGCTATTTTGATAACACACCGATTGGGGTAACGCTTTCACGATTAACCAGTGACTTGGAAACCATCGGCGAGACGTTTGTTCAGTCGGTTGTCGGGCTAGTTAAAGACAGCATCAATACCATTGCTCTGTTGGTGATGATGTTCTTCATTGATTGGCAGTTAACGATGATTGTATTGATCATTATGCCGCCAGTGATGTATTTGACGGTGTATGTGAGAAACCGACTTCGTGCTCTCTATAAGGTGACTCGTTCTTCTCTCGCTCGCGGTATTGGCTTTTTACAAGAAGTCTTATTTGGCATGAAAACCGTTCAGATGTACCGAGCGGAAGAGCAAGTCGAGCAACGCTACCAAGGCTATACCGATGAGTTTTTAAGAGCGCAGAAGAAGATCAATAAATACGATGCGATTTTGTTCTCGTTTATCTCTGGCATCACCTCCATCACTATCGCGATTATGATCTGGTATGGCTCTGAGCAAGTGTTAGAAGGGGCGCTCACCTTGGGTGTGCTGATTGCGTTCATCAACACCTTAGAGAAAGTGTTTGTTCCGATTCGTGACTTTACTTCGCAGATCGCTTCGATTCAGAGTTCATTTGCAGCGTTTGACCATATTGAAGAACTGTTTGTTGAGCCGACTGAAGAGGAAGGGCGTAACCTGCTGCCATCTAACAAGGTTGAGAAACAGCTTGAACAGTTTGTGAGCCTAGAGTTTAAGAACGTAAGCTTCCGCTACAAAGACGACTCTCCCTACGTTCTAAAGAATGTCTCGTTTGTATTGGAGAAAGGGCATCAAATCGCGCTTGTGGGTTCGACGGGCTCGGGCAAGTCGACGATTCTGCGTCTGATCTCTAAAGCCTACCAAGACTATGAAGGCAGCATTTTGTTGAATGGAATAGAGCTGTCACAGATCTCAAGTGAAGACTCTGCTCATTTGTTCTCAATGATGATGCAAGACGTGCACTTATTTGAAGAGACCATCCAATTCAATATCGCGCTGGGCAAAACGCATCTATCTAGAACTGAGGTTGAACAGGCGGCGCGCTATGTTTATGCCGATAAGTTTATTGAACAATTGCCACAAGGTTATGACTTCCACTTGGAAAAGAACGGCTCTAACTTGTCTGTAGGGCAAACGCAGCTTATCTCGTTCGCTAGAGCGGTTGCACAGGGCGGTCAATTGATGATGCTTGATGAGGCGACCAGTTCGGTAGATTCAATCACTGAAGACCTGATTCAAAAAGCAATGCAGCGCCTTTTCAAGGAAAAAACCGTGATTGCGATTGCACACCGTTTGAGTACCGTTCGTCACTCAGATACGATTTTGGTGTTGGAAAAGGGTGAAATTGTTGAGCAAGGTAATCATCAACAGCTGGTGGCACACAATGGTATTTATGCTGGCTTGTTACAAGAATCGATTGTAGAAACGGGCGATTCTCAAGTAACGGTTGCCTGATCACCTCAAATCAGGTTTACCGTTATCGATACTATGAATTGGTGTTGCTTATGTTTCACCAATTTCTATTCTTTTCTAGTATTCCCAGTAGCTTAGGGAAAATAAAACATATTTTGCGATTATTAATATGTTATGATATCCCTACTACTAAAGGGGTGTCTTAGGGCATCGGGATGTATGCAAGCAAAAAGAACCGGCTTGTGTCAGTCACTTTCTGGCGAATATGGAATCGAAAATGTTGTTGGAAGAAGTTGTAGAAATTATCGAATTAACCGACTCAGACCATTTATCTCAAGCAATGGAACTGTTTAACGAGCATGGTTTTGTTGATGCTGAGTCTTTACCTTTTATGAATGTTGTTTTTGAAACAGCACCAGATCAACTTGCGAAGAAGCTGTCGCAGATTGGTTTTAAAGGTTTAGTGCAAGTCGAAAAGAACGAAGATGCATCAGGCTTCACCATTATTGATGCTGACCGTGTTCTGCTAAAAGACTCTGCTTAGCTGCAAGATTCAGCTTAGTGAAAAGACTCTATCCAGTTCAGTAACACCCGTTATGATTATTTGAGGTTAACACAGTGACAACAGCAACCGTTTCATCAACAGAGCAACACATTTCCAATGAACATGCGCTTTTAGGTGCATCGTTATTAGCGTCTCAAAAAGTTGAGTTGGCTCTGTTCAGTGTGATCTCTAAATTAGTTAAAACCCTATCAAAAGATCAGCAACAGGCATTAGGTCTGGATTTGGATACCTTTTTAAGGGAGAAGCCAAGTGAACAAGCCTCGACTCTGAGCCGCTACGAAAATACGTTTGGTGAGCAACTTCCTTTGAAGGCCAATGAACTCAACGATTTTATTTATCATCGAAACTTGGTTACTCGTGGATTTTGGCGTGTGACTGGAGCTGATGTTAAAGGCGGTGAGAAGCTTGCTAACCCAGAGCTTTATTTAAAAGAGTTCTTGGCCAAGTGTGAATACTGGCAAGTGATGCTTGATACTCAAACCAAGTAATCAAATAGAAATAAGAAAGCCATAGCGAACATGCTATGGCTTTTTTGTGGTTCATC